>JAXJJE010000386.1:0-6146 GCA_036298405.1 Acutalibacteraceae bacterium | reverse complement strand
TTCCTTTCAAAACTCGTTAAATTCCTTTCTTATATTTTTCCTTATCGGAAATTCTGACCCTTTTCTTCTGTGAAAATATGGTAGCATAAAACGGTATAAAAAAATTTTCCTTTTTTTGCCACTTTGATTTGCGATTTTAGAAACTTTTAGGCATAAAAAAAGGACTACTGCTTTCGCAATAGTCCTGATGAATTAATTGTCTTTTATTCAATTTGTGGTAGTTACCTCACTCTACTCTGATAACAGAGAGGAGGTGTTTCGGTAATGGAACAAATATACATATCTCTTCTTGTATCTATCGTGGCTGTTATAATCTCACATTATATCTGTAAATGGATAGAGAGACATTGATAGGTAACTTTCCTCGGTCAGTCAGCCGTAAATGACAAAACCCACAAAGAACTAGCACTTCTTCGTGGGTCTGCCGTGTTACCGATAATGGAATACACATATCTCTTTGACTGTCTTAATTATATCATATTCAAAAACAAAATCAATATTCTAAAAAATAAAGCAGAGCGTTTGCTCTGCTTTAAATATATATGAGAATTAATAATATCCTGCTTCTCTTACTAGCACCTTCTCATCCCAAGCTTCTTTAATCACTTGAGTTTCCCAGTGTCCTTTTTCCTCCACTGTTATTGTTTTTGTTCCGACTTGAACTTCTCTCCACTCATCACGATAACTCGCATTTTCACCATTTATCATGTGATTATAACCATGGTCGCTAACACAATCAGTAATATCAGCTCCACAAGTATTGCAAATTGTTCTACCATGTGTTTCATAAACAGGCTCTTCATAAGTATAGCCTTCCTGATCTACTACCCAAACCTTTTTAGTTTCAGCAGGATGATGCACAGTCTTATACTCAGCTTCGTGCCAAACCTTTGAAGGTGTTGAATTACCTGTGTTGTTATTTGTGGTTGTATTATTAGTTGTATTGTTATTCACAGGCTTATTTTGTGTAGTCGCACCTGTGTTGGTGTTGCCTGTAGAAGTATTGTTATTATTGTTGCTATTGTTATTATTCTGATTACCACCCACGATTGTTGTAATAGTCTGAACAACAGTAGCTTCTTCTTTTTTATTTTCCTTATCTTTCTTCTCGGTTGGCTTCTCTGTTGGCTTTTCAGTAGCTTCTTCAGTGGTCTCCTCTGTAGCCTTTTCAGTAGCTTCTTCAGTTTCTTCCTCCGTTGGAAGCTCTGTTACCTCTTCAGTTGTCTGTTCAGTAGCTTCAGTAGCACTTTCAGTTGCAACTGTTTTATTCTCATCCTGGACCTCATCAGGTTTTGACATAGTACAGGCTGTGATAACACTACCTACACCTGCTATCGCAATCAAACCAACTGCAAGTATGATAACCTTTGTCTTCTTATTAATTTCTTTCATTTTCTTTAACATAATCATCTCTCCATTCAATTAAGTTCTTGATCTCATTTGTTTTATCTCGGTTCATTCGCTAATTGCTGCACCAAGCAGCCCTATAACATATACAAATCACACTAATTCACATACTATCTTGCCTGTATTATATATCTACGGTTTTTAAATGTCAATCTTTTTATACAAAGAGTATTAAAATTAATAATTATTTTAAAAATTCAAGTTGTGTAAGTTACAAATTTTTAAGAACTGGTTCTTAATCTTTACATCTTGCGGAACTTGCAAATTTTAGGAACTGGTTCTCAATTTTTTCAAGTTACAGAACTTGCATTTTTTAGATTAAACGCATACCCAACAAACTATTGCGAGCCAAATAAATGTTGTGTATAATATGAATAAAGATTACTGATAAAGTATTGGAGGAAAGAATTATGATTTTGTATCACGGAAGCAACCTGGCAGTATCAGAACCAAAACTTATTGCACAAAACCGTTTTCTTGACTTCGGATATGGCTTCTATACCACCACAAATAAAACTCAAGCAATCGGATTTGCTGACAAAGTAACCAAACGCCGTAAGGATGGTTTACCTACTGTCAGCATTTACGAAATTAACGAAAAACAAGCTTTTGCTGAATGTTCTGCGTTGCGATTTGATGCACCTGATGAATCGTGGTTGGATTTCGTATCTGACAACAGAGCAGGAGAATATATAGGAGATCACTATGATTTCATATATGGTCCTGTTGCCAATGATGATGTTTATACAACCTTTACTCTCTATACTTCGGGTGTTCTTTCTAAAGAACAAACTATCGAAGCTTTGAAAGTCAAAAAACTATATAATCAGTTGGTACTTACCTCAGAAAAAGCACTTTCTTTTCTGAAGTTTATCGGAACAGTACCCAAGGAGGAATTTTAATGGAACAGAAAAAGTTTGAAGCTATGCTTGTTTTAATTGTTCCTAAAGTAATAAGTTTGATTGCTTCAAATTACGAAATGAATGAAGTAACAGCAACAAGAATTTTTTATGAATCTAAAGTGTATTCGTTGTAGAACAAGAAAATACTAAAATGTGGCATCTTAGTCCACTGGCCCTTTTTACTATGTTTGATGAAGAACAAAAGACAGGTAATATTACATTTCCGGAGGGATGAGAATGAGCAGACAAGGCGATTTTTTGATTTATTGCGTTGAGCAGTATAAATCAGCAAAGAAGCTAACTGGCAAACAGGTCTCTGAACTGTTCAGCCAATATAGTGTGTGGGATTATATCTACTCCTGTTTTGAAGCTTTGCATACAACAGGCACAAACTATATCATAGATGATATAGATCAGTATATTGAAAACAGAAAACCTGCTACGGTATAATTAAAAATGTTTTCCATTTTAGAAAATTAGGGCAACAAAACAAACTATCACTTTTTATAAATATCCCTTGTGTTTTCTCATCATGATATAATATCTATTGTGACTAGTAAATCACATATTATATCTTTAAACGGATAGACAAACTATGATGGGTAACTAATCTAGAGTTTAGTCAGCTCTAAATGACAAGAATCCCCCGAAGAACTGCACTTTGTGGCTCTTCGGGGGTTCTTTCGTCTCACGTTAGAACAACCTTTCATATTCCGTAACAAATATATCCTATTCAGAAATAAAATTAATATTCTAAAAGGAGAACTAACTACCTTACTAACAAAAAAATTAAATATTTTGTGATATTATTAAGTTTAAAGGACTAATATAAGCGAAAGTACTTTTGAAATATAAAATTTATTAATTTTGCAACAATATTGTTATTAATAAGAAAGGAAAGAGGTAATGAATGATAAAGATTACATAAGAGCTGTAAATTTGTATACTGACTCTCTTTTCAAAATAGCCTACAGTTATTGTATAAATCGACAAGATGCTGAGGATGTGGTACAGAATACATTTTTAAGTTTTTATAAAGTAAATAAAACCTTTGATAGTGATGAACATATGAAAAATTATCTTGTTAAAATGACAGTTAATAATTGTAAGCATATGTTCCTATCCTCTTGGAATAAAAAAGTTGTTTTATTTGATGAATTTAAAGGTGATAACTATTATACACTAGAAAAGCAAGATGAGCATTATGAGCTTTATAGAGCTATAATGTCACTTCCCGAAAAATATCGTGTGGTAGTCCATTTGTATTACTTTGAGGATTATTCTGTAAAAGAGATAGCAGAACTTATTTCAGTGAAAGAAACTACGGTTCAAACTCGTTTACTACGAGCAAGAACCAAACTGAAAAATATACTTCAAGAGGTTTGGCGAAATGAAAACGAATAAAGATTTGTATAAAGAAACATTTGAAAATATTGTACCATCTGATGAGTTTAAAGAAAAATTGCTTAATACTAATGCAACAAACAAGATTTCTAATAAGAAATCGAAAAAATTCACAACATTATTGGTTGCTGTTCTACTTATAGTAACATCAACTGTAAGTGTGTGTGCAGTCTCTAAACTTTATAATATGTATATTGAGAAAAATGGAAAGTATTCAGAAAAACTTATACTTGATAAAAATACTCTTGAATTAGAAAAATCAAGTGAAATTGATCATTACGAATACATCAAAGTAAAATTTGATTATCTACCAAACAATTTCACCTCTGTTAATGAGAGTAAATATAGTTTTTCCGATACCTACGCTATGGGTGGTTTATCACTTATTTTGTACGATGTATCCGACTGCGATAAGATTATTGCTGATAACACAGATGTTATAGATAGTGAACTTACAACAATCAACGGAAACGATCTGCTTTATATCCAAAAGCAGATTTATAAGGATTACACTAAAGAACATCCTGAAATTGACAAATGCTTTTATATGTATTTTGCTGATTTTGATTATATGCTTAATGGTTATGTAGGTACAGATATTTCTAAGGAAGAACTATATAAAATTCTTGCCAGCGTTACTCTTTCAAAAGGGACAAAGAATGATTGCTTTCCTATTGTTTGTAAATGGAGTGATGATATTATAGAGGATAACTCACACTATTATAATTTCTCTGAGTATAACAATGCCTACAGCGAAAAATATAATAGATTTTTTGAAATAGGAGATACTATTTATTTAGAAGATGAAAATCATATTGAACTTACTGTTAACAGCGTTGAAATTTCTGATAACCTAAGTATGATGAATGAGGATTTCAAAAAAAAATATCTAGACGAAGATGGTAAGATTAAACCGTTGGAGGTTACCTGTTACGGTGGAGGTGATGGGATTAATTCACTTTCAACTATTCAAGAAATAAAAAAATATGATTTAAAATATGTCTACGAAACAGTTACACTAAAAAACACATCAAACACAGACATAAATGATTACTGTATTTATCATAGCATTGTTAATAAATCAGGATTAAGTATGTTAAATAAGATTGAAAATCTGTATAATCAGTACGATAATATCTCATATGATGAAAATCACAGTTACAGTCTTACCGAATGGATTTACGACGATTTTTCAAACGAAAACACCAATAATCCAAACTATATTGATATTTCTGCAAATAGTGAAACAACAGTACATATCGGTTATTTTATCCTTGCTGATAGCATAGATAATAATCTATGTATAAATGTTTGTCAGGGTTTTTCTGATTTTGATTTAAATAGTGGAGGATTTATTAATAAAGGCAATACGCTCGTAAATTTTTAACAGCTAATAGTTATATACTTATATCTATAAAAAATAAAAAGGGTCTGTCTTACTAATCACTAGTAAGACAGACCCTTTAATATATAGGTAATGTGTACTGAAGAATACGGCTGGATAATTAATGATACCCTACTTCCCTTTCTAGCACTTTCTCTTCCCAAGTTTCTTTAACTACTTGAGTGTCCCAGTTTCCTTTTTCCTCTACGGCTACAATTTTTGTACCTATTTGAATTTGTTGATACTCAACACGATAACTTGCTTTACCACTATTTTTTTATTCATATATTAAATGTTCATCTAATGTATAATCATCAGTAAAAGCTAAATTGCAATCATTACAAATATAAACACTGTCACTCTCGTACACAGGCTCTTCGTAAGTATAGCTTTCCTGATCTACTACCCATACTTTCTTTGTTTCAACAGGATTATGAACAGTTTTACACTCAGCTTCTTGCCAAACCTTTGGAGGAGTTGAATTACCTGTATTATTATTGTTTGTATTGTTATTCACAGTCTTATTTTGTATAGTTGCACCTGCGTTGGTGTTGCCTGTGGATGTATTGTTTGAATTGTTGTTGCTGTTGTTATTAGTCCGATTACCACTTTTAATTGTCAATCATTATGCTCTTATATTAAATCAAGGTTTGCAATATAAGGAACTTGAGACTTTTAGGAACTGGTTCCCAATCATCACACCTTACACAACTTGCAGTTTTTAGGAATTGGTTCCTAACCAATACATCTTGCGTAACTTGTTGGTTTTAGGAACCAGTTCTCAAATCTTACACTTTATGGAACTTGTTAATTATAAGAATCGGTTCTTAATCGTTACATTTTACAGAACTTGTAATTACAGAAATTGGCTCTCCTTAAAGAACTATTTGTCGCTGCAATCTCTTATAATTAAACTAATAAATCTAAAACCCATTGATAAAACTACTCTAATAAAAAGCTAGCGTAGTTTATTTGTTATTTTCTTTATTGTTTTCCATAAATGTCTTAATAGAAAGATTTACAAACTCGTTAAAGCTCATTCCGTTCTT
>JAXJJE010000385.1:0-2327 GCA_036298405.1 Acutalibacteraceae bacterium | reverse complement strand
GTAATATTATATAGAATACAGCTAATTGGTAGATATAACCATATATTTGTAAAATTTTTATTGACTTAGTTAAAATATGAGTTTATAATTAATATGTTATGTTGTATACAATAGTTATATAAAGGTAACTGTTTAATATTTTTAAATGATTTCTTAAGGGCAGTTTAAAATATTTTATATGCCCTAATTTCTGTTTTAGAAAGGATATGTATTATAATGAGCAGAGTTTACAATTTCTCAGCCGGTCCATCAGTGTTACCGGAGTCAGTTCTTGAAAAGGCAGCAGCAGAAATGCTTGACTACGAGGGTAGTGGACAGTCTGTAATGGAGATGTCACACCGTTCAAAGGTTTACGGCACTATCATTCAGGGAGCAGAGGCTCTACTAAGAGAGATTATGAATATTCCTGACAACTACAAGGTTCTATTCCTACAGGGTGGTGCTTCTACACAGTTTACAGCTATCCCTATGAACCTTATGACAAAAAACGGCAAGGCAGATTATGTTGTAACAGGTCAGTGGGCTAAAAAGGCTTGTGCAGAGGCTTCAAGATATGGTAAAACAAACGTTGTTGCTTCTTCAGCTGATAAGACATTCTCTTACATACCAAAGCTAGACCCATCAACATTCGATAAGGATGCTGACTACTTCCACATTTGTATGAATAACACAATCTATGGTACAGTATTCAACGAGCTACCAGATACAGGTGATGTACCACTAGTTGCAGATATTTCATCTTGTATTCTTTCAAGACCAATAGATGTTTCTAAGTTTGGCGTACTATATGCAGGTGCACAAAAGAATATGGCACCTGCTGGCTTAACAGTTGTAATTGTTCGTGAGGACCTTATCGGTAACGCTATGGAGAGCACACCAACAATGCTTAACTGGAAAACACACGCAGACAATGATTCAATGTTCAACACACCACCTTGCTATACAATTTATATGGCTAAGCTTGTTCTTGAGTGGATTAAGAACGAAATCGGTGGCTTAGATAAAATGTATGAGCTAAACCAGAAGAAGGCAGACCTACTTTATAACTTCCTAGATAACTCAAAGCTATTCAAGGGTACAGTAGTAGCAGAAGACCGTTCACTTATGAACGTACCATTTGTTACAGGTAGCGACGAGCTAGACGCTAAGTTTGTAAAAGAGGCTGGCGAGGCTGGCTTTGTAAACCTAAAGGGTCACCGTTCAGTTGGTGGTATGCGTGCTTCTATCTACAACGCTATGCCATACGAGGGTGTAAAGGCTTTAGTTGACTTTATGGCTGAGTTCGAGAAGAACAACGCTTGATTTATAAGAATAAATATATAATTAAGAAGGTTGATTACCAATGTATAATATTCAGACATTAAATAAGATTTCTCAAATCGGTTTAAGCAGACTAGGTGATAACTACAGCTGTGCTGATGATATGGCTAACCCAGACGCTATTCTTGTTCGTAGTGCTTCTATGCACGATATGGAAATGCCAGAGTCACTGCTTGCAATTGCAAGAGCTGGTGCAGGTGTTAACAATATTCCACTAGATAAGTGCAGTGAGCAGGGTATTGTAGTATTCAATACACCTGGTGCAAACGCTAACGCTGTTAAGGAGCTTGTTATTGCAGGCTTGTTTATGAGCTCAAGAAAGATTACAGCAGGTATCGAGTGGGCTAAAACTCTAAAGGGCAATGGCGACGCTGTTGGCAAAATGGTAGAAAAGGGCAAGAGCAGCTTTGCTGGTCCAGAAATTAAGGGTAAGACTCTTGGCGTTATCGGCTTGGGTGCTATTGGTGTGCTAGTTGCTAATGCTGCTATTGCACTTGGTATGGATGTAATCGGTTACGACCCATATCTATCAGTACACGGTGCTCTACAGCTTTCTAAGCATGTTCACCATGTAGTTTCTCTTGATGATATCTTCGCAAACTGTGACTACATTACAGTTCACGTTCCACTAACACCAGATACAAAGAATATCATCTGTGCAGAAAATATTGCAAAGATGAAGGACGGTGTTCGTATTCTTAACTATTCTCGTGCAGACCTTTGTAACTCAGCAGATGTTCTTGCTGCTCTTGAGAGTGGTAAGGTAAGCTCTTATGTTACAGACTTTGCTACTGATGAGCTTTTAGGTGTAGACGGTGTTATAGCAATGCCACACCTTGGTGCTTCAACTCCTGAAAGTGAAGACAACTGTGCTAAAATGGCTGCTGACGAGATTAAGGATTACCTAGAGAATGGTAACATTATAAATTCAGTAAACTTCCCAGCTGCTAAAATGGCAAGAACAGGCGAGGTTCGTTACTGTGTTCTTCATAAGAACATTCCTGCTG
>JAXJJE010000384.1:0-5783 GCA_036298405.1 Acutalibacteraceae bacterium | reverse complement strand
TTTCGAAATTCCCTCCCTTACAATCTTTGCTTACTTTCTTTTGTAAGAAAGTAAGAGCCCGTGCGGCTTGAGCACTATTAAAAATAAAAAGTTTTATATATATAAATAGTTTGTAAAAGTTGATATATTTAAATTTATATCAAAATAAGTAAAGGTTAGACGCATTATATGCGTCCCTAATAAAAAACACTTTGAACTAAAACAAACTAAGTTATAAACAATAAAACTTATAGCGTTACGCTGTAAAGCCACCAGAGTGGAACTCTGCACGACAAACTACAATTTATCTTACTTACAATAAAAAAACTAATGCGATATGTAAAGCTGTTGTGCTATACATATCGCATTTTTAGTTTAATCGTTTATTGTCTTTTTAACAACGTTATACCCTTTGCAAATATTAAATTATCAGTCCTCTTTTTTGCGTTTCCACACAATCAGGAATATGGTTATTGCGATTACCAGAAGAACACCGGCAATAGAGCCAAAGAATAAAGGTTTGTTGTTAATGTAACGAATCATCAGGTTGGTTGTTACATAGAAGTCTTCAACCTCTTCAATAGTTTCGTTTCCAGCTGCATCTCTACATATAACTCTTACATTATGTGCTGAGGTTGAGCCTCCAGAAATATCAAAGGTGAACTCACCATTGTTTGACAAGATTTTTTCTATGTCCTTTACGTTCCACTTTTTATATTCTTTACCATCAAGCTCAACAATAATTGTATCTAGCTTTATGTTATCATCAGCTGACATTTCAACAGTCATACTCTCTACTGCGTATGTTTTCTTAGATTCAAGATTTCTTATACTTACATTAGGCTTAGTTGTATCTACAGCAAAGCTGATTTGCTTATCCTTTGTTTCAAGGTTGTTTTCTGCTATGTTACCAGCAGCATCCTCTGAATGTAGTGTAAGCTTATAAATACCGTCGTCTTTAAAGTTTTCTTTAAAGATAGTATAGGTGTATTCATACCAGCTACCATCACCACCCTGTGAATCAAGTCTATAATGCTCGCCTTGTTTCAGAGTCAATGTATCATTATTCTTATACAGGGTAACTGTAACTGAATTCAGCTTATTAACGTTAGTTTCTTTAATAACAATATCCTCAGAATTTGTTATGTAAGCACCATTCTGATTTTCAGCAACATCGCCGAATGAATATGTAGAACCAAAACGGTTTACAGAGAATACCATTGACTGGCTTGTTTTGTTACCAGCCTTATCAGTAATTGATGCCTTCAGCGTGTAAATATCATCATAAGCTTTTTCTTTAGGGAAGTTTCTGAATGTGAATCTTCTGCCGTTTTCAAAGTTTGTAAAGACACCATCAAGTGTTACAGTTTTTCTGTTAGCACCTGTTAGCTCTATAGATATATTATTCAGATCAACGTTTGTGTCTGAATATGAAATAACAGGAATAACATCGCCTTTGTATGCTGACTTATCCTTAACTCCTGTAATAGATAGCACTGGTGCAGTTTTGTCAACATAGAAAGCGTCAGCCTTGTAATCAGCAGCTACATTACCAGCCTTATCCTTATAAGAAATATCAAAGTTGTACAATGCGTCAGCATTATAGTTGATGGTAGCAGTGTGGTTATCACCATTGCTAATCCAGCCACTTACAGCTGGAGGTGTAACAGCTACTCCGTTATCGTTAGCAGTTACTGTAACCTTTACATCCTTAGAATCAAAATTATGCTCGTTAATTACAATGGTTGCTTTACGAACATCGTTATAATAGTTTGTATTTACAGCATTATTATTATCATAGGTAACTTTTATAGTTGGATTTGTCTTATCTATGGTAAATGCGTTTGACGCAACTGTTTCTGGTGCAAAAATTACACTGTTAGCTACATTACCAGCCAAATCTATATAAGACATTCCAAAGGTATAATCGCCATCCTCAGAGAAATTAATAGTTGATGTCCAGCGTTTATTATCCTTGTTACCTGTGCCAGAGCTACTCTCTACCCATTCAGAATGTGTAGCCTTTTTGCTCATTGTAAATTTAACATCCTCTGGATTAAAGTTTCTCTCTGTAATAACAATAGTTGCTATACGGGCTTCTTTAAAGTATCGTCCACCCTCTGATTTATTGTTTGAATATGAAACATCAATTTTTGGTTTTGTTATGTCTATTTTCAGTGAGATACTCTTTGTAGAAATATTCTTACAGTTATCCTCTGCATAAATTTCTACAACAACGTCGTTACTGTTATTCTTAACAGAATCAATAACAATTGTATCATCCCAAGACTTTTTAAGCTGATTATACTTTGGATTATCTACATCAAACTGATATAATATTCCACTTTGAGTAGGTACGTTTGGATTTACAGCTCTATTAAACACCTTATAAGAAACTGTTTTCAAGCCTGAATAGGTTCCACCTGACACTGGCTCTTCAACCTCAACATTAACATTAACATCCTTTTTGTAAATACCATTAATTGGCTGTTGTGGATTTATTGTAATTTGAGGAGCAAGCAGCTCGTGCTGTGGTGCTTTATCATCAAGAACAAAACCATTTGTACTGATATAAGTACGATTACCAGCCTTATCAATTATTCTGACGTAAATTACACACTGCTCGTTAGGTATTAATTCAAAGCCCTTTACGGTGTCAAAGTCTGTCCAGCCATCAGTTATGCGTTCAAGCTGTTCCACTGTATATTCTGTCATATAATCCTTTGCACCCTTAGAAGATGCTTTGTAATATTGTACTGACTGAATAGGTGATGTCTTATCAAGCTTAGTGCCAGTGATAGAGATTTTCTTTTTAGACCAGAATCCAAATGTAAGGTTCTTGCCAATCAACTTATTTTCCCATGTCTCACTTCTACCCTCGACAGATTTAGCAGTAATGCTACCCTCTGGTGGTGTAACGTCAACTGTAAACTTATCTGGAGCAACTGAGGTTGTATTTATTTTACCGTTTGTATTACCTGCTTTATCAGTAAACGATACATCGAATGTGTAGTTGGCATCCTTTTTGTAATAAATTACAGCCTTATGAGTAGCTTCATCTGGTTCAGTGGCTTCTGTGGTTTTTATTGTTTCCCACTTTGTTATTTCATAAGCGTTTTCAACCTTTTCACCACTTACATCAACAGCAGTAATATCAAATTCAACCTTACTAGCATCAAAATGCTTGGTTCGTTCTTTAATAACAACTGTGGCTGTACGTTGTTTATCAAAGTATTTGGTGCCATTAGTATTTTTGTTGTTATCATAGCTAACACTTATCTCTGGTGCTGTAATGTCTATATCCAGAGGAAGCTCCTTTATTTCACTGATATTACCTGCATTATCAGTTGCCTGTACATAAACTACTACGTTACAGCTGTTATTCTTCACAGTATCAACAACAATTGAGCCATCCCATGTTTTACATAAGTCTTCTTTAGATGGAACAGAGCCTGTCTTTGTTGTTACAACTTTCTCTCCGGATGACCAATCAGTAATAGTTAATTTACCACCATTGCTGTTTTTATCTACATTGTCACGAACATAATCAAAGTCATACAATGTACCTTTTTGAGTCTTTGCTCCGTCACATTCTACCCAGTAGCTGATATTCTTGATACCAGAGTATACATTATCATCTATACTGTCTGTTGTATCAAAATCCTTTACTGAAATATCAAGCTTAATACCATTCTTATAATCTATGCCATAAACAAAGTCTTCCTTAGTATTAGGCTCAACTATGTCTATTACACAATCTACATCATCTATAATATGACCATCTGAGCATACATATCTGTAATTACCTGCACGGTCAGTTATGCGTAGATATATAACAAACTGCTCGCTATAGCCCTCATCATCGGTACCTACAGTAAATGACTTGTTATATTCCTGGAACTTTATTTTTTCCAGCTCGGATTCTTGCAACTTATTTGTTGAGTCTGTTTTGTAATACTCAACTGTAACCGGGCTTGTTTTGTCGAAAGCATTTGCTGTAACAACAGCCTTATCAGTCCTATATAAACCAAATGTCAATGTAGACAACAGCGTATCCCATACATTCGTACCAATTACAACATTACCTGTAGGCTTTGTTGTGTCTACAGTAAATTTCATAGGAGTTAAAGAATAACCTGTATCTATAGACTCAAGAGGGTTGCCAAGTTCATTTGTATAGTCGAATGACCAAGTGTAGTTAGCGTCTGCTTTAAAGTCTACATCTATAGTATATGTATCTACTTTACGACTACCATCTAAAGTCTGGCTATTATCAACCTTTTTCCATTCTCCGATTTTTACAACAGAATCACTTATAGTTATGTCTTGATTACTTGAATCTTTAGCTGATATTTTTATTCCATTTTTTGCTTCTTCAGCATTAAACGCACTGGCTCTGTCTTCAAGAGTGATAGTTGCTTTTCTTGGTTTGTTAAAGTAGCCTCTGTCCTCTTTATCAATATGCTGAGGAGTATCAGTAAATTCGATTGTAGCTCTAGGATTATCAATATTTATTGCTATTTTCTTTTGGTCTTCGTTTTCGTTACCAGCATTATCAGTAACCTTTACATAGATAACTACATTGTCAGAGTTATTAGCTTCTGCAGCAACTATAATACTGCCATTCCATTCCTTTAATAGCATATCTGATGTTGGTACTACATCTGATTTTGTTGTTACAACCTTTTTTCCAGTTGAGCAATCAGTAATAGTCAGATTACCACCATTGCTATTAATTTTATCATCTCTGACATATTCAAAATTGTAAAGTGTACCTTCATCAGTCTTTTTTCCGTCACATTCTATCCAGTATTCAATATTCTTAATACCAGAATAAATGTCATCAGAAATAGTATCGTCAGCATTGAAATCCTTTACATTGATATCAACCTTGACTCCAGTATCTTTAACTGTTGAGTTATATGCTGGTTTTTTCTCTGCATTTTCATCAACAATTTCAAATGAAGTAGCCTGTGGTATGATAGCTATTCCACTTTTTACGCTATCATAAATAACACCGTCTGTTCCTATATAAGTAACATTACCAGCGTAATCTACAATACGTGCATAAACTGCAAATTTGTCATCACTTTTAATACTGTATGGTGTGGTTGTGAATTTTTCACTCGCATACAAAGTATACAGCTCGGTTCTTGTAAGTGGCTCATTAGTATTAGATTTGTAATACTCAATCTCGTGTAAAGGTGATGTAAGGTCATTTGCCTCTGCTTTAACATTGATAGTTGAGTTTTTCCAGATACCAAATGTAAGCACAGTAAGAATATTATCCCAAGCATAATTATCGTCTACTTTGATAGTACCTGTAGGAGCAGTTGTGTCTACAGTAAATTCAAATGGTGTTTCCAACTCGTTTGCTTCTACCTTCTCAAGACGATTGCCAACATCATTTGTATAGTCGAATGACCAATTGTAGTTAGCATCTGCTTTAAACTCTACATCTATAGTATATGTATCTACATTACGACTATCATATGTAGTATAGCTATTATCAACCTTTCTCCATTCTCCGATTTTTACAACAGAATCATCTATAGTTATGTCGTTACCACTTGAATTAACTGCGTGTATTTCAATTCCTTTTGTTGCTTCTTCAGCATTAAACGTACTGGCTCTGTCTTCAAGAGTAATAGTTGCTTTTCTTGGTTTGTTAAAGTAGCCTCTGCCACCATAAATATGCTGAGTGGTATCACCAAATTCGATTGTAGCCCTAGGATTATCAATATTTATTGCTATTTCCTTTTGCTTTTCGTTTTCGTTACCAGCATTATCAGTAACCTTTACAT
>JAXJJE010000383.1:0-1428 GCA_036298405.1 Acutalibacteraceae bacterium | reverse complement strand
TGCTGAGCTGCAAGCAGAATTACTCCTCTTGCCTGTGCTACATTTATTGCTGTTTTTTGGTTGTTTTGAAAATATAGCTTTTCTATGGCAAGTGCGTCGGGCTTACACTTCTGGATAAGTCTGCTTGTATTATTATAAATAAATTCAAGCCTGTTATTAAATGGCATATCGGCATCAGTTGTTATTGCACCATACCCCATTGGCTTATAGATATTTCTACCATAGCACACTACACCCCAGCCTACTATTGCGTAGCCTGGATCTATACCCAACACAACCATTTTTACCTCCATTAATTATCAAAGCTATTTTCGCATACATTTTACCCATTCTAAGCTATTATAACACAGACAACCAATTTAAACAAGCAAAGTATAAAATTAGCACCCTAATATTTTATAAATTAATCTATTTTGTAACAAAGTGATTAAAGCTTCATATTATAAAATAAAATTTTCTTTAAACTATATACAAGCTTGCCTATTTGAAGGCAAAATCTTTTTGTTTTTTACTATTATATGCAGATATATTTATTTGCATATAATCGGAAAGGAGCAAAAAATGCAAGGAATTAAGAAAATTATTTTAAAGGTATATTCAGACGGCACTGTGCTTACAAGCAGTGATGTACTTGGATATATTGGAGAGCATAGAAGTGGCGAGCTTATATTTGAGCTACCTTCACTTTTAAAGGATACATCCTATACCTATACATTAAATTTTGAAGATGAGAAAAATAATGTATGGGTTGCTTCTTTACCAAGTGACTACACCTTTGTAATACCTATGGCACTTACACAGGGTAATCTGCTAAGTGTACAGCTTATTATAACACAGGGTACTACAGTTGTTTTTAAATCTAGCTGTGTAGAATTTAGGCTACATCGTGGTGTAGATATGGTAGAAGTAACAAACAAGTACACTGGTTTGCTTGAAGATACTCTTGAAAAATTCAATAATCTTATCAATAAGCTTGGGGATTACACCCTTACAAATCTAAGAGGTGTTGTGTCTATTGAGAAGACAGCAGTAAACGGTCTTGAAGATACCTATACAATATCCTACACAGACGGTACAACAAATACATTTACTATAACTAATGGTCGTAATGGCGAAAAGGGTAACGATGGAGAAAGCTATATATTAACTGATAATGATAAGCGTGAAATTGCAGAGCTGATTGTTGATGAATACCCAATAAACGTATTTAGAACAGTTAATACAAGAAAGCACATAGCAAATCCAAATACCACCTTTACCAATACACCATTCACAGAGGGGGAAATATAAAATGGCATACATAAAAGAAACAAGATCATCAAATGGCGATAGAACAGACTTCGCAAAGGCTTTAAGGGATTTCTTTCTGAATAACAGTGTAGCTCCGTTTGAGCTTGTAAGCGAGGATTATACAAATGCTGACCAGCC
>JAXJJE010000382.1:0-2710 GCA_036298405.1 Acutalibacteraceae bacterium | reverse complement strand
CAGCTTTGTTATTATATCGTTTTTGCGTGCGTTTGTCAACACCTTTTTTAAACTTTTTTTACTTTGTTGTTATCAACAAAATTAATCTTTAAAAGTTGGTATAGAAACTACCTGTACGCACCTTGACTATTAACATATTTTCTACTATACTAATATAGCGTGCTAAACAAAAACACTATATATTGTGTTTTGTGATTACACACATACATATTATAGAGTATTAATTACGATTGAACGGAGGATAACTTTTAATGATTGAATATATCTTAAAACGAGATGGACGAAGCGTAAGATTTGATCTAAAGAAAATAACAGACGCAATATTCAAAGCGGCAAAGGCTGTTGGTGGCCACGACTACACTGCTGCTGAATTGCTTGCAGAAAAGGTTAGAGATACCTTAGAAAAAGAGTGCACCAACACTCCTACTGTTGAACAGGTACAGGATACAGTAGAAAGAGTGCTTATAGAAAGTGGTCATACAAGAACTGCAAAGGAATACATATTATATAGAGCAGAACGCACTCGTGTTCGTGAAATGAACACAAAGCTTATGAAAACCTATGAGGACCTTACCTTTAAATCAGCCAAGGATAACGATGTTAAGCGTGAGAACGCTAACATTGACGGCGATACTGCAATGGGTACTATGTTAAAGTATGGTTCTGAGGGTGCTAAGCAGTTCTATGAAATGTATATTCTAAACCCTGTACACGCAGAAGCACACCGTAATGGTGATATACATATACACGATCTTGACTTTTTAACATTAACAACAACCTGTTGTCAGATTGATATTGATAAGCTATTTTCAAAAGGCTTTTCAACAGGTCATGGTTTTTTAAGAGAGCCTAACGATATTGCAAGCTACTCTGCACTCGCTTGTATTGCTATTCAGAGCAACCAGAACGACCAGCACGGAGGTCAGAGTATTCCTAATTTTGACTATGGTATGGCTAAGGGCGTAGCAAAGACATATCGCAGAATTTACAGACAGAATCTGTCAAGAGCTGCTGAGCTGTTGATAGATGATGAAAACGCAACAAATGATATTATAAAGCTAGCCGACACTGCCGAGGCTGAAACCAACGCAACACCAAAGCTAGATGACGGTGAAATTTATATGGAAGCTGAGCTTAAGCTACTTACTGAAAAGTATGGCGAGAAAACTGCTGAAAAGCTACAGAAATTCGCTTTCTCTCATGCTAATTCAGAGACCGATCGTGCAGTTTATCAGGCTATGGAAGCATTTGTGCACAACCTTAACACTATGCACTCAAGAGCAGGTGCTCAGATTCCATTTAGCTCTATCAACTACGGTACAGACACAACTCCAGAGGGCAGAATGGTTACTAAAAACGTTTTACTTGCTACAGAGGCAGGCTTAGGTAACGGAGAAACCCCTATCTTCCCAATACATATATTTAAGGTTAAGGATGGTATAAACTACAACCATACCGACCCTAACTACGACCTATTCAAGCTAGCTTGCAGAGTCAGTGCAAAAAGACTATTCCCTAACTTCTCATTCCTGGACGCTCCATTTAATTTACAATATTATAAAGAGGGGCATCCAGAAACCGAGGCTGCTTATATGGGTTGCAGAACAAGAGTTATGGCTAACCACTATGACCCTACAAGAGAGATTGTAAACGGCAGAGGTAATCTAAGCTTTACTTCTATTAATCTACCTAGACTAGCTATTTTAAGTAATGGTAATATTGATTTCTTCTATGAGCAGTTAGACAGAAAGATTGACATAGTAATAGAACAATTACTAGACAGATTTAAAATTCAGGCTTCTAAGCTTGTAAGAAATTATCCTTTTCTTATGGGACAGGGTATCTGGATTGACAGTGACAAGCTTGGTGTAGATGACAGTGTTGAAGATGTATTAAAACACGGTACACTTACACTTGGTTTTATCGGCTTAGCTGAATGCTTAAAGGCTCTTGTAGGAGTACACCATGGCGAAAGCCGTGAGGCACAAAATCTTGGTCTTGAAATTATAGGCTATATGAGAAAGAGAATGGATGAAGCCTCTAAACAGCATGGTCTTAACTTCTCACTTATCGCAACACCTGCCGAGGGATTATCTGGCAGATTTGTAAGAATGGATGCTAAAAGATTTGGTAAAATCGCTGGAGTTACAGACAGAGAGTACTACACAAACAGTTTCCACATTCCAGTACACTATAAAATTTCTGCTTATGATAAAATCAGACTTGAAGCACCTTACCACAACCTTACAAATGGTGGTCATATATCATACATAGAGCTTGACGGTGACCCATCTGAAAACCTTGATGCCTTTGAAAAGGTTGTTCACGTTATGAAGGAGGCTGGCATTGGCTATGGTTCAATTAACCACCCTGTAGACCGTGACCCTTGCTGTGGTTACACTGGTATTATAGGTGACACTTGCCCTAAGTGTGGCAGAAGCGAATGTGATGGCGACCATACCTTTGAGAGAATAAGAAGAATTACAGGCTACCTTGTAGGTACTGTAGACCGTTTTAACAACGCTAAAAGAGCCGAGGTTGCAGACAGAGTAAAGCATTCACTTAACTCTGAAATGGAACAGATTTAAAGCAATATACTAATACTATTTCATTTCTAACAAGTAGACATCTTTTCGACAGATTTTTACCTGACTTCATAGCCTTGCTGTGATATGCTATTCATCAGATAAAAAATCTGCTCGAAAATCTT
>JAXJJE010000381.1:0-6165 GCA_036298405.1 Acutalibacteraceae bacterium | reverse complement strand
CTTTATATCCTTTGGGTAATAAATTTAGTATATCTTTTATTTCCATTCTTTTCGCCCCTATTTTATTATAGCATATTAGAAACTATACTGCTACCTAATTTAAGTTAGTGCATATAGTGTGTTGCCCACAATTATATTTTCTGCTATAGGTACGGTTGTTTCAATTATAGTATAAGTTTCTTCATCATCAAGCGAAGTAATAAATACCTTTGATATTACTTTTATAGAAAGTGTGTGTTTGGTTTGATTAACTGCACAAGACTCAAATTCGCTTATAATATCGGTTCTTATGCTTGATGTAAGGTACAGCTTTATTACAAGCTCTGGACCTCTGCCAGCAAGCAATGAAAAGCTACTGAAATCACCAAGCTTATAGTTAATTTCGGTACCACTCATATTGTCAATTTCATCCTGAGCCTTTAATGCTACAAGAGCTTTGAACTTATTTACATTTACTGAATTACTGCTAATACTGGCTACAGCCTGCTCCTTTAGAGCAACATTCGCAAAATCTGTATAATCAAAATTATTTTCTTCAAGAACCTTTAACACTGCTGTGTTAACAGCATCATTGCAAAGCTCCTCTGCCTTTACTCTTGTAATGTCTATAATACTAGGCTCAATGTAGCTTTCGAATATTGTATGTATAATTAAACTAATGATAAAAATAATAACCAACGCAATTTTCAGGCGAATGAATTTTATTTTACGTTTTGGTCGTCTAATCATAAACACACCCCTGTTGCTATATTATTAAAAATAATATACTGGTGTGACAAAAATCTCTGTTTATACTACACTCTGTTAAAAAGTGGACACGGATTTGCAAGCAGATTTTGTGCCAAACGAATACTGCCCCACAGGAAGGCTGTCGCCTTGCGAGGACGCAGTATGAAGTTTGGTGCAAAATATGCCGTAAAGAAGTCTACTTTTTAATAGAGTTTAGTATTAAACAAAGATAGCTTACAAAAACTTTTCTAGTTTAAACAGAGATTTTATTATGCTTTATTTTTCAATTTACTTATTACCATATATACTAAAAATGCTACAGCTGAATATATAAGCATATAACAAAGATAGCTGTTATTATACAAAGAATTGAGATAATAATAAGGTGGTAAAAGAGCTTGTATTGGTTGTAGGGTTTTAAAATCAAGAAAAATCGGACAAACGGCTATCAAAGCTAGAACCATAAACGGTGTAAGCACTGCCAAGGCTTTTACATTACTACATAGCAATCTTATAATCATACAAAAGCTTGTGCAAGAAAGAGTGTATAAAATAATCATTACTATTTCTCGTAGCAATGATGCTGATACACCGATTATCGTCAGCGATATAACCATAACCAATGCAACAAGTATTATTGCCGTAAAATGATACCCAAATGCCATAAACGGCTTAACTCTGTACGAAACCCACGCAAATGTGCCCTTCTCTTCATCCTGCATAAAAAACATTGCACTTGCAAAGCCACAAAGAATTACCAGCACAGACAAAATACCTCTTATCGGTGTTACAAGAAAGCTGGTTTCTATAGTCTTCTGTGCAGAGGTGTTAGAAGCTGTATAGCAATATTCAAACAATTTTCCGTCCTTGTGTATCTCGTTATAATACTTCATAAGCTCATCATCACTTAGACTTTTAAGCTCGTCTGTATTATTACGGGAAAATTGAAGATATAAGGACTCTGAACAAGCTGTGTAAAGCACGCCTGCAAGCTTTTCGTGAGCAAGCAAAACTTGTACAGTATTCTCACGCTCTATAACAGTTACTATATAATTCTTCTTTGATATTTGAGTAACCAAGGTATCTATTCTTTCTTTAAGATTATCTCTGAATATCCAAGCAGAATCAGCCCTACCCTCTTTTACTGCCCTTTCGGCTTCTTCTGGGGTGCAATTAATATATTTTATCAGGCTTTTTTCTTCCATTAAGCTATTAACAATTTTTGATGATACATCATCATTAGTATCCTCCTGAGCCAATGCAATGGTAAGCACACCACTGTCTTGCTTTGAAATTAAATTCAAGGATAATACAAGCACAGGTATCATTATGAGGATTATTATAAACACAGGCTTTTTAATTAACCTTTTTGTTAAAAGAAGGTACCAAAGCAAAAGCTTTTTTAGTTTTTGCATATTATCTACCTCTCTTCCCTGTAAACCTATAATTTCTGATAATCACAGTTAATATCAGAAATACTGTAATATATATTAAAGACATAAGCAAGGAAAAAATTATTGTTTCTTCCCTTAAGCACCCTGCAATGAATGAACGTGATATTGACGGTGGCAGATATACCGAGGCTCTTTGTACAGCTGTAGGGAAAAACTGTATAGGATAAAAACAGCCACTGATATATGTAACTGCTACTGCTGTTAAAAACTGCAATAGTACTCCACTGATTATATCAGAGGTAAGCTCAAAAAGAATAAAATGGAATGAAGCTATCATTGTAATGATTGGTATTAGCTTTAATACCAATATAAAAGCAAAGGATATGCTCATAGCTTCAAGCTCTGGTACTATATCCTTTAAAGGTTTAACCAATGATAAAGCAATAAATACTACAATAACCATCAGTATTATTACAGACAAATAAGCTAAAAATTCGCTTACAACCTGCTTTAATGAGCCTTTACCCTTAGACAGTAATATTTTGTTAAGTGATAAATCTCTTTTTACAAATACAGGTGTACAGGCTATACCAAACAAAAAGAAAAATAGAGTAATAAAGCCACACAAAAAATACCCCTCTACAGATAATCCGTCTGAAATTCCTAAAAGCTTATTTTCGTACATATAGCTACGATTTAATATTAAATCTACATATTCAATACAAAGCTCGTTCATATCCTCTACAGCTTGGGACTCACTACCATTATCACCCATTGCTTGGTACAAACCATAAATTCCTCTTTGCGAGTGTATAAGTATATCAGAAACTGCCTTTGTGATTTCATCTTTAAAGATAGTAACCATACCCACCGAATCAGGCGAGGTGTAAAATTTTATTTGTATTATTTCGCCATACATAACCGATTTAACAAAGTTATCGGGTATAACTGCCATTGCTGAAACTTCTCCGTTTTTAATGCCTTGTGTTGCAGTTTCTTCGTCTGTATTGATAAATTCTATGGCAAAGCGTGATGAATCTATAGTTTCGAGTGCTTTAATACCCATATCAAGGTAGGTGTCCTCTGTATTGCCTACAATAGCGATTACAAATTTATTATTCTTATCACTTTGGCTGTCAAGCTTTAAAACAATACCAAACACTACAGTAAGCACTACGCAAAGCAATATAGTAACAGCAAGTATTACGGGCATAAGCTTAAACACCCTTTTTATCTGACTAATAAAATATGCTTTCATAACCTAAAGCCTTTCAACCAAATCCTTTAAATTTCCGTTATATGTATAATCGCTTAGCTTGCCATCCTTTAAAATATACAGCTTGTCACATAGGTGAAGCTCTGCAAGGTCATGTGTTGCCAAAATTACGATACCACCAGATTTTTTATATTCAGTAATATATTCAGCTATATTTTCTTTGCAAACTAAGTCTAGTGCAGCAGTTGGTTCATCAAGAAGTAAAACAGGCTGACGCTTAGCAAGTGCACAGCCTATTGACAATCTTTTTTTCATACCACCCGACATTTTAGAAACAGTAACCTTTAAAAAATCATTAACACCAAGCATAGCAAGCACTCCACTGGATAGCTCATTTTTAAGTGCTTTTTTATCATACCAAAGCAATAAATTGTCCCACGCTGTAAGCTCTTCTATAAGTGGTGTACCCTGTGGTACATACCCCACAGCATTTGCACGCATATAAGAGTTAGCGAATAAATTTTTGCCATCATATAGAAATTCACCAGAATCACATTTTTGAACACCTGCTAAAATAGAAAGCAATGATGATTTACCACTGCCATTACCTCCAAGTATTCCAACGCAGGTTCCACTTTGTGCTGAAAAGGTTACATCCTTTAAAACCTCTTTTTTCTTATAATTCTTTTTTATGTGATTAATTTCAATTTTCATAATATAAACCACCAATAAAATTATGGCACTGATTTCAAATATTGATACCAGTGCCATTTAGTTTAATTATTTAAGATTACGATTTTATGTATAACACAAAGCTTTGCTTTACATTTGAATGTCAAAATCCTCGTAGTCAAAATCCTCGTAGTCAAAATCGCTGTAATCATCATAGCTATCAATGCCAGATAAAGAATTCATATCCATATCGTTTATTGCTTCATCTACTGCTAGTTCAACAGCATCAATAATTTCGTCTGGCACCCCAGCTGCAGCAAGATTATTTACTATTTTAGAAATATCAACTGTATCAATATAATCTGTAACAGCTTCTGGATCGTCCTCTGTAACCTCTACAACCTTAGCAGAATCTGGTGCAGAAATCTTTGAAGGATTCTTTATAGCTGTTGTAGCTGTAACAGAAGCTAGCTTCTCGCTTTCGCTTAGTAGTGCAAAGCTTGTTGTGCCACCCTTAGAACCACTGTCAAATGTCATACTTAGAGAAAGGTCTAGAAGTTTAGCAAACTTACCAGCAGCTGCTGAATCACTTGACGAACCATTACCTACTATAATTGACTCTATAAGAGAACCCAAACCAACTGTAACTGTGCCCTCTAGCTCACCATTTTCCATCTTTTTAGTGTTGAACTTATCTAAACTAAAGGTTAGTACCTCTTGTTCTTCATCTACATATTCATTAAAATATGTAACAACAAAGTCACCTGTGATTGTCTTGCTGTTCTTCTTACCAGAACCAGTAATTACAACCTGCTCGTCAGCATTAAGCTCGAATGCAAACTTGCCACCCTTTGTAATCATAGCATACTTAACAACCTCTTCATCATTTACAAGAAGTGCACGACCGATAATCTCGTGGCTACCATCAATATAATCAACTAGTGTAGCATAAACCTCGCCGTCACCATCAAGGTCATCAAGCTTTTCTAGAATATCTTCTTGTTCTATTTCGATATCATCAGAGAATATTTCTTCTACATCAATATCCTCATATATCTCGTCTGTTTCAGCCATTAGAGCAACAAAATCTGTTACAATTTTCTTTAGCTCTTTGTCATTCTTTGCTTCTTCAAGAATATTATTAGCCATCTCTAGTAATAGACGGTCATCAATCTGAATCTCAACAGTAGTGCACTTTTTGCTTAGGTCACCAGCTTCAAGTGTGCCCTTTGATTGTTCAGCATCGCTGATTGAATCAAAAGCAACCTTCAAATATTTTTTAAGAAGCTTATTAAGCTCTTTTTCGCTTGGTAGAACCTTCTCTAGCTTGTTTGCTGTTTCCATAAACTTAGATACATCTTCTGCTGGAATCTCTATACCGAGATATTTTTCGCTTAGCTCTGGAATAGCAATATACATCATTTCATTTTCAATATCATTAACCATAGCCAATGATGCAATATCCTTGCCAGCTATCTTCATATTAGCCTTAACATCCTGATTGACATCAACATTACTTTCAAGGCTTAGTTTAATATCCTTTAGCCATTCAAGATCTATATCAAGCTCGTCACCTGCAAGGTCTTCTATCATCGAAATACCCTCATCTGTCAGCTCAAAGGCTACATCTGCAGTTTGACCAACCTTCATATCTGCATTTTCAAGTAAATATGCATCATAAATTGTTGAAGCACTGTCACAGTATGCTTTTAGATCATTTACTTCTACATAGCGTAGGTAGTCGCTATCTGAACCAAAGGTTTTTACGCAAAAACCAGCAATTGATGAAAGATTGCAAAGTATAGCAACAACAACTAATGCTACTGGAAGACAAATTAACAAAAGCTTCTTTGGTAATTTTTTCGCTGGCTTTTCATCTACATTAAAATTAGGAGCCATATTATTATTCCAATTATTCATATCGCCCTGACCATACATAGGTGTTGAACCGAAGCCCTGATTTTCAGTCTGATTACCAAAAGCTAATGGATCTGTTGTACCTGTTTGAGCCTGCTGATTGCCCAAAGACAATGGATCTGTTGTGCCTGTTTGAGCCTGCTGATTGTCAAAAGGCATTGACTCTGGTGTAGTTACAGGAGCCTGCTGATTGCCAAAAGGCATTGACTCTGGTGTAGTTACAGGAGCCTGCTGATT
>JAXJJE010000380.1:0-4374 GCA_036298405.1 Acutalibacteraceae bacterium | reverse complement strand
GATTAAACGATTGAATAGATTGTCGAGCAGAATTTGCTCAGAACGAGGACGACGACGCAGGCAAGCTGTCGCTTGTCAAGAAGAAGGACGAAGTGCTGAGTAAATTATGCCGACAAGATGTCTAGTGTTTAATCAGGTATTAGTATTAAAGAAGGCTCTTCTTACATTTATCATAAATGAGTGATACAAACAAAACAAAAAGGTATGCCTCACTTTCGTTAGTGAAACATACCCTTAGAAGCAAAAGAACGGTAGAGTAATATAAACACCACCGAAAGCAGCAACAGTTAGATACACTTGGTGGCAAGAGATGTAGGCTACTTTATTAACAGCTATCCTACATCTCGATTATAGCTATTTAATTATAAGCTTGGAATTTCTCCTATAATGAATTTTTGAAGCAGTATAACATCTACTACATTTAAGATACCATCAATATTCACATCTGCATTTTCCTTTTGAGCAGAATTCAGTACAGATGGATCAACTACAGCCTTCATTGTAAATATTACGTCTACAATGTTTATATCACCGTCGCAATTCACATCACCTAAGTTTGGAGTATATCCATATACCTTAATATTTTCGTTAGGCATTCTAGGTGGAAGGTCATACCATATTATGTCTTTACCTCCAGAGGTTGCCCTAGGTGTTTCAATTTCATCGTTTTGGTAGCAGGTTTTACTTTCTACAAATATGCTGTTAACATAAAAATCAACGGTATAGCTGTTTTCTTGTACATGGTTAAATAGGAGTATATCATTAGCTGGCATAGTTTCTGGTATTTCTCCTGTCCAGCCAGTTGCAGTATAGCCATAATTCACATTAACAAAAGGAACCTTTACCTTATCTCCCTCTCTGAGAAAGGCTATGTAGAATGGCTCACTGCCAAGATGCATTTCAATGGTGTACTTACCACCTTCGGTGTAAAGTCTTGGGAAATCATTTTCACTAAATACCCAGACAGCGTTTTTATCATATTGAAGATTTTCCTTTGTTGTATAATCATTCAGCGTAATAGATAGCCTTTTCGCCAGAGTATTCTCCTATACCAAAAACAACAATTTTTGCTCTGCCTAGCTTATCATAATTACTACTGCTTACAATATAGTCAACATTTTTTGTAGCTTGGTGCCTTTATATGTAACAGTGATTTCTGGCAAAGTCATATTGTCACTATACACCCTATCCTTAACCTCTGAGAAATCAGCAGTACAGATATCTTTGATTATTTTATCTGTTCTGAAGCTGACAGAGTTACTGTCCTCACTATTCAGATTTCTGACAACTGTTGTTAAATTACAATTTGACTCAACAGTAAATTCAGGAGAAGGATTTGTATATACTACCTTATAGTAATAAAATCTATTCTTATCAGCAGTTGTGTCGGTATATTGATATGATTTTATCTCTGTGGCAATAGCTACCCAGTATCCAGAGCCTTGATTTCGTCTGTATACTGTATAGTAGCCATTTTCGATAGATTCACCTGTCCAGCTTAATTCGGCTGATGTACCAGTGTTGCTTTTTATACTTAGCTGTGGTGTTACAGGATTTTTGGGTGTTGTAACAGAAACTATATTGCTATATTTACTTGCAGTCCTATACAATCCAAACAGGTAATCATGCTCGTAAAATTTATATTTGAATAAGTATGTTGTTTCGGGCTTAAGGTTAATATCCTGAGACCAATATGTGTATTCAGTATTTCCAGTAAAAAAATTACAGGTAGTAAACCATGTTTCTCCATTGTCATCAGAGGCATAAATTCTTCCGAGTGTATGCTGAGGGCTGTTATATGTTGAAATGTAAAGAATATTATCCTGAAAGGTTACAGCATTAATATGAGGCTCATCACAGGTTTCAACAACAGGGTCATCCTCTTGGTATTCTAGGGTAAGAGTGCTTTCTACACCGTAATATTTAATTCCTTTATAGGTGTTAAACGGCTTTAACGTATATGTGTAGGTTACACCCTCCTTCAGCTCTCCTTTATTATCATAATAGGAGCTGTCGCCAACACCTGCGTAAAAGGTTTTTATAAGCACAGGCTTGTTATCCTCTGAAGAGGTTCTATAAAGCTCTGAAGCTGCTATTGTACTCCAGTGCAGAAGTACACCCTTGCCATACCCCTGCTCACTTATAAGCTCAGCAGAAAGATACGGACTTTTACCTGTATATACATAGGCGATACTGTCGCTAAGTTCACTATCTGAAATATTATTATTACTTGTCACAGCTTTAATTTTGAAAAACGAGAGTATATTTGCAGGCTTAGCATGTATACTTTCAAGTTCTATTGAATAAAAAGTATTAGTAGTAGAGCCAGAATAGGTATAATTTCCGTTTGCAGTGTCACAGGTATAAATCTGATAATATTCAGCATTTTCTACTTCATCCCAGCTTAAAACACCACCTGTTGAAACACCTGTTTGTACTGCCTTTGCTGTTGGTGTGCTAAGTATTGAGGTACTGCTATCTTTAACTATAACAGTATACTTAGATAAAATATTATTTGCAGTGCTTACAACAATATCTGTTGTACCCGATGACTTAGCAGTAACAGTACCATCAGAGGACACAGTTGCTACACCCTCGTTTTTACTGTGAAAGCTTATAGTTTGAATAGCACCTTCGGGATAAACTGTACCCTTAATTTTTTGCTGTAGCACCCTTAGCTAGCTCAAGCCTACTGTTTGAAAGCTTAAGTGATGTAGGAGAATTGCTAGTATTATATTCAAGTGCCTTTTTTACAGCTTTATAGGCGTTCACTCTGCCATAGCCCGTTTCGTCATCATAGCCCGTGCTGGACAGGTCATCAGTTGAGCTGTATAGAATATCCTTAACAGCCTCTACTGTAAGCTTTGGATTTACAGATAACACCATACCTGCTACTGCTGCAACAACAGGTGATGCCATTGAAGTACCTGCGTTGCTTTCGTAGCAGTTGTCTGGTGTACTACTATATATGGGGCTACCAGGTGCAGAGATTTTGTTTGTCTTTCCTCCATAGTTTGAAAAATCAGCTCTCTTTTCACCTGCTTCGTCAAGTGCTATTACACTTATAGCACCCTCACAGTCTGATGGATAGTTAAGTGCTGTTGAATTCTCATTACCTGCGGCACAAATAACAACACAGCCACTATTTACAGCTAGTTCAACTGCACTGCTGAATATATTGTTTGGGTCGGAACTGCCGCCTAGTGACAGGTTTATAACTCTTACACCATTTTCAACAGCGTATTTTATAGCTCGATATACAGTAAAGGTCGAAAAGGTACCACCATCACCTGTATCACTACCTATACCAATTAAATCAATAGCACTATTATCAATGGCTGAACCTGCACCAGCTATACCAACATTATTATTAGCTTCAGCACCAATAATACCACTTACATGTGTTCCGTGTTTGCCGTTATCATTCTTTAATGGGGTAACAAAGCCATCTACTGAAATACGCACAGATAAATCCTTATTGATAACATTTTTCAGATCCTCATGTTCAATATCAACACCAGTATCAATTACTGCTACCTTGATTTTTTCATGGTCACTTTGTGCAATTAGCTTCCAAGCTTCTATTGATTTTATCAGGTTTAAATGATACAAATTCTCATACTCGGAATCATCTATATAATCACTCAGAACATAATCGTTTGTATAAACCTGATCCTTTTCAATAAATTCGATATTTTCGTTAAGCTTAAGCTTTTCTATTGCGTTATCTACTGTATCCTCAAGTGAAACAGCAATTTTAATAAGCTTTCTGTCCTGACTGTATGGCAAAACAGCAGTAACACTCATACGCTCGTCGTTGATTAGGTCAGGTACATCCTCATCATTAACACCAGCCTTAATTACTGCTAAAACCTCTCCCGGTATAAAGCCTAGCTCCTCTGGCTTTGTTTTTCGCTCGTTTTCTGCATTGATGTAATTTTCAAAAATTTCATCGCCTCTTGAGTCTACAACACCGTTAAGCTTCTTAGCGTTTTCGGAATTCCCGTTGCTGTAGTAATCGTCAAGCACTGTACGCAATGCTTCTTCGTATGTAGCTGTATCTTTAATTTCGTTGATAAGCCTGCCTGCTGTGCTTGGCTGTGATGCACTTTTTTCTACACGACTTACAGTGCTTTCGTTTATGGTTAGTGTTGCTTTTGATTTTTCAGTAGCAACAGATTTGTTGTAGTTTACTACAAATTCTTCTGTAGCAGATACACTTGCAGGAACCGTTGCAGAAAAAAGCACAGCAACTGATAATATAGTTGCTATAAGCTTTTTGTGTAAATTCATAAAACCTCTCCCTCTAAAAATTTCAAGCATACCTAGGGTGGGTCTTAAATCTAAAACAGCTTTTGTTTGTAATAACACAGT
>JAXJJE010000379.1:0-5291 GCA_036298405.1 Acutalibacteraceae bacterium | reverse complement strand
TCCATATAGTGCTGTGCTCTTGCAACAGAATAATCAGCCGAAACAGCACGCAAATCAAGTGTTTCTCCAAAAATACTGCGAATAATCCAGTGGGTAATAATTTCTGTCTGTGCGTCAAGCGTAATATCAGAGTTCATCATAGATTTGCTGTATTCAAAAGCAAAGGTGTTCAATGCTTTTAAAATGTCACTGCACATTTCAAATTTTTTCTCTTTAAAAACAGGTACATCGTCAGCATACATTCTATAACGCTTTTCAAAATATTCCTTTTCAATCATCAAGCAGTAATAATGAAGTCCCCTTTTATCGGTGTATAGTGTATCAGGAGAGGTAACCTCAGCATAATAATAATTCAGCTTGTCTGAATCCTCTTCAAAATAAATTATTATCATATACGATGGGTGAGTGTTATCGGGCTTTAGCATATATTCACAGGTATCAGATATAGGAATAAATACTCCTAGCTGTGGTCGAACATAGCAGTCAAAATTTAAAATATCATCTTCTTTAATTTTATCACCCAAAAGCTTTTTTATAATATCTAAGTCCTTCATAGTTATCACTCGCCTTAATATATACCAAACATATTCAAAACTAAATCTAATACATAACACAAAATAATGTAAATTACAAATGTTATGCTGTAAAGTGTTGTTTTTTTCCAAATAACAGCAAATGTATCTGGTTTTTTACTGATTAAAAGTAAATCAATATATACCAAAATAACAAAAAATGCTAAGTATCCAACTGAACGAAAAATCATAATTAATTCACTCCCAAAAGCAGTTTAGCACATATATAAAACTATTGTCAATAATATAGTGTTTTTAAATAAAATTAATAATTTATTTTAACTTATGTATTGAATTTTAGTGTATTTAGCAGTATAATCAAAATAACAACTTTACAAAATATTGGGAGGATTAAAGCTATGAATAGATTTGTACTTAACGAAACTTCATACCATGGTGCTGGTGCCATTAATGCTATTGCAGACGAGGTTAACGCAAGAGGCTTTAAAAAGGTTTTGGTTGCATCTGACCCAGACCTTATAAAATTTGGTGTAACCAAAAAGGTTACAGATATATTGGATAACGCAGGCATTGCGTATGAGCTTTTCTCAGATATAAAGCCTAACCCAACTATCGAAAATGTACAGGCTGGGGTAGAGGCTTACAAGAAATGTGGTGCTGATTGTATTGTTGCAATAGGTGGTGGCTCATCTATGGATACAGCAAAGGCAGTAGGTATAATAATAAATAACCCAGAATTTGCCGATGTTCGCTCATTAGAGGGTGTAGCACCAACAAAGAATAAGTGTGTACCTATTATTGCAGTACCAACAACAGCAGGTACAGCAGCCGAGGTTACAATTAACTATGTAATTACCGACACCGAGAAAAACCGTAAAATGGTATGTGTAGATGTACACGATATTCCAGTTGTAGCAGTTGTTGACCCTGATATGATGTCTACAATGCCAAAGGGTCTTACAGCAGCAACAGGTATGGATGCTTTAACACACGCAATAGAGGGTTACATAACAAAGGGTGCGTGGGAGCTTTCTGATATGTTCCATCTAAAGGCTATCGAAATTATTGCCAAAAATCTTCGTGGTGCTGTTGATAATACCCCACAAGGCAGAGAAGGTATGGCACTTGGTCAGTATGTAGCTGGTATGGGCTTCTCTAATGTTGGTTTAGGTATAGTACACTCAATGGCACACCCACTAGGTGCATTATACGACACACCTCATGGCGTTGCAAACGCAATTATTCTTCCAACTGTAATGGAATATAACGCACCTTTTACAGGTGAAAAATATAAATATATAGCACAGGCAATGGGGGTAGCAGATACAGACGCTATGACACCAGAGCAATATCGTAAGGCTGCTATTGATGCAGTTAAGCAATTGTCAGCCGATGTTGGTATTCCTGCTGACCTAAAGGAAATTGTTAAACCAGAGGATATACCATTCTTGGCTCAATCAGCATTTGATGACGCTTGTAGACCAGGCAACCCAAGAGATACAAGCGTTGAAGAAATAACAGAGCTTTACAATAGTCTGATGTAAAGCAATTTACCGACCTCCTTAGTAATTATGTACAAAGAGCACTTCGAGTAGAGGTGCTCTTTGTATTTGTGCTAATAATTATACTGATTAAAAAAGTGATGTATAACTGCTTATACAATTATACATCACTTAGATTATAGTATTTTATTTCAATTATTTAACACACTTTATTTTTTAAATTTGTTATAAATTTCGTGTAGCTTTTCCCAACCAAACATAGAAACAAATGCCACAATAAAACCAATAACAACACTTGCAACTATCATAAACCATTCTATGGCTAGATTGCTGTAGGATGTGTACGCTATATACGCTATTACAGTAAATGCGATTGATAGCACTGTTACCTGTATTGCTGTAGGTATTGCTTTAAGAAACTTAAATTCCTTTGTTACCTGTGTAACTATGCTTACAAGTGTAGCAAGACAGCCTATAATCATAGCTATATTGGCAATGTCAATTAGCTCTATCATTTCTTAACACCTCCTCAAGGTCTGTAATACGGTGGTTAGCTACTGATATTTTTTCATTTTGGATTTGAAGCTGTTTTTCTGCTTCATAGGTTCTAACTACTAAATTGTTGTGTTCGCCTACTCGCCTTTCAAGCTGTTCTATTCTGTAATTTATAATTTTTGATTGAACAATAATACCAACCAAAGCACCACAGCCAGAACCAAGCAGACTGATTAACGCAACCATAATTTCAGTCATCAGTTCAATTCCTTTTCAAGATAATCTATAGTGCTGTTAATAATTGAGTTTTTTATATCGGTAAGCTCTTTATCTATAGCGTTATGCAGTGCAGTAATTGTGTTTTTGCCTGCAATACCATCAATCTCAAGCTTGTATTTTGTCTGTATCTGTTTAGTGGCCTTGAGTGTACCCTCACCAAACACGTTATCTGCATTTACAGTCTGAGTAATCAAACCAAGCTTTTTTGCAGTAATCAGCATTGATTTATAAGCAAGCACACCATCAGATTTGTCACCCTTAGTAAAATTCATATCATTATTATCCTCCTCGTTGTAATATGGTCTGTAATATCCATTTATTGCACCGTTAGAAAGGCTATAGCTTTTATACATTACACTTGAATAATCAGAATCATTGTTTCCTGTATTACCCTCTATGGTATATATATATGATGAATCCACCTTATATACATAGCCTAAATGGTCGCTGTGGTATTTGTCAGTGTAGCTACCACCCCAACGGAACATAACAATATCACCCTCCTTTGGGATTATCTGGTTTGGCTCGTACCATTTTCCATATTTGCCATCACTATATCGTGCTACTGTACCGGCACCATCGGTTTTAATCATATATTTATCCAAGCCGTTTATTTGATTATATAACCAGCTGATAAACACAGCACACCAGTTTACACCGTAATAGTCTGAGGTACGATTGTAAAACCATTTGCGATATTTACTGCCGTTGTTGCCGATTTCAGCTTTGGCGATTTTAGTTAATCTATCTATAACTGACATATTATCACTCCTCAACAATCAGATTTTCACAGTCAAGGTCAATAAGAATTTCCTTAACCTGTAACTTTAGCTTTTCAGGTACACTCTTAAAGGTTCTTCTACCCTTAATAATTAATGTTGCATATACTGTTGCCATATCTTTTTCCACCTTTCTAAAATTAAATAATACTTTCATAAACCTCACACAAAGCCTCCTGTAGGTTTGTTATTTCGGTTGAATTTATGTTTATTTTTTCTTCCAGTTTCTTTAACTGCTCTGTTGCAGGGTCAATTATTTCGCCATTTGATTGAATAATTCTTAAATACTCATCGTGTGTTATCTCAATAAAATCATCAACGCTAAGTGACGAGGGTATGTATATTACACCCTCTGCAACTGTGTCGTCTGATATGCGTTTAAGGTGCATACCGTCTGCTGGTGTAAGCTTGTTTCCGATTAATTCCATATTGTCACCCCTTTAGCTAAGCACCCAGTTTTTATTGGTTGCTATTGCTTTTTGCTCGTCTGTCAGTTTGTTAAGATTTGTTGCTCCTAATACTAGTGAATAAGCTGTTTCACCTGTTCTGTCTTTCAATGAGTTAAGCATACCTACTAATGTATCAACACTGAATTTTGTGCTTGCTGAAAGATTTAGACCGTTGCAATTAAAATTTGTACTCAAATTTACAGTTTCTAAAGCTGAGCAGAAATAAAAGCAATTGTAGCCTATAGTTTCAACATCGCCTAATTCCAGATGTGTAAGATTCCAACATTGCAAAAAAGCCTCTCTGCCAAGTGTTTTGCATTTAGGTAAACGCATTTCTGTTATATTAAAATTATTTTTAAAAGCACTGTCGCCCACTTTTAAGCATTGTGGTAAAGACATATTGTCTTTTTGCAAGCTATAACAACCTTCAAACGCTGAAGCTTCTATATTTTCAACACTTCCCCAAAAATCAGTATCTGTCAAACTAGAACAGTTCCTGAAAGCGAATTGATTTATGTTTTTGACATTACCCGTTCCGTCAATACCTGTTAATCTGAAACAACCATCGAAAGTTGCTGTGCCAATCCCCCCAAGTGTATCTGGTATAACTATACGTCTTAGTTCAACATTATTTTGGAATTGGTAGTCTGATATTTTTGTTGTTCCCTCAGGGATTTCCAAAGCTTCTACGGTATGCTCAATAATACCCTTGATAATATCGGCTGTAAGCTTTTGTGCTACCTCTTGCTTGTCTTCATCGGTAAGGGTGTAGCTGTCGCCTTTGTCTCCCTTTTCGCCTTGCTCACCTTTAACAAAGCCAGCATTTTGAGTTGTACCGTCTGTAAGTGTGATAATTAAATAACCCTCATCATCAACCACAGCAGAGGTTACACCACTGCCACCACCGATTACAGCGTTCGGGATAATGCTTTTCTTGATTACAAGATTGACACTACCCGACTTATAAATAAGCTCGGTGTCCTTAGTAATTACAAGCTGTAGCTGTAAAATACCAGAATTAACGGTTAGTGTGTTTGTTATAGTTAATTCGTTGTTTGTAAGTGGTGTTGTGGCTGTAATTCCGTCTGGTAGAGTAAGGTTAACACTGTAGTGATAATCTGTATTAACAAGCTCATTAGGTAAGCTGAATAGTAACTTTGTTGCGTTGTGTTCACCCTGATAGCCTGCAAAATCATCACTTGCAACTATTCTGTTGTTGGTTACAGTGATTAATATTTCTCTCATAGGCTTACC
>JAXJJE010000378.1:0-4735 GCA_036298405.1 Acutalibacteraceae bacterium | reverse complement strand
TATGTGGTGCGTGGTCGGTTGCTATTGCGTCTAGTGTACCATCACACAGCCCCTCTATAATAGCTGTTACATCATCATCACATCTTAGTGGTGGGTTCATTCTAAAATCAGCGTCACGATTAAGCAGTGCTTTTTCTGTAAGAGAAAAATAGTGTGGTGCTGTTTCTGCTGTAACCTTTACACCTCTGTTTTTAGCGTCTCTTATAAGTGCAACAGATGTTTTTGTGCTTACGTGGCAGATGTGTACAGGCACATTATATGCAGCAGCAATTGCAATTTCTCTTGCTGTACCTGCGTCCTCGGCAGCTGCTGGTATACCCTTTACACCAAGCTGACTACTTACCTCGCCCTCATTCATTATGCCACCATCTGCAAGGAATAAATCCTCACAATGTGCTACTACGCACATATTCTTCTGTGGTGCTTCTATCATAGCATTTGCCAAAAGCTTTGTATTTTCTACTGGTCTGCCGTCGTCAGAAAGTGCAATTACACCAGCATTTGCAAGCTCGTCCAGATTTGTTGGCTCTTCGCTTTTTAAACCCTTTGTAATTGCTGCTGCAACATATACTCTTGCATTAGCATTTTTAGCCTTTTCGTTTATATAATTTACAACCTCGGCACGATCTGTAACCGGATTAGTATTTGGCATTGCAAGCACACTTGTAACACCACCTGCAGCTGCTGCGTTACAGCCTGTAATTATATCCTCTTTATCTGTAAACCCAGGGTCACGCAGATGAACATGCATATCAACAAGTCCTGGTGCAACAACCATACCATTTGCATCTATTGTTGTATCTGCACTGTGGATTTCTTTGCTTATTTCTGCAATTTTTCCGTCTTTAATAAATACATTAAGTGTATCATCAAGCTTATTTGCAGGGTCAATAACTCTTGCATTTAAAATTGAAATTGTACTCAATTTTTTTCCTCCTTGTATTTTTAATCCTACCAATCCTCTAATATTACAGAGTATAGTAGTACGAATTTTATTCTATAGATTTAACTCATCCTTAAACTCGTTTATCCAATCAGGTCTATAGCCGTTGCTAAAATTAAATTTATTATTATTAATTTCAGCAACCTTAATAAAGCCGTTTTCATTGTCATAGAATACTACCTTATCACAGAGTGGTATAACTCTTTTTAAGGAGTCTATTCTATTATCAAATCTTCTTACCACATCGGCATCGGGGATATAATGCCCACCTTTTGATACTCTATTGGATATTCTCTTAATACTTTCTTCTTTTGAGTTTAAACCAACGTAATACAAAGTAACATAATAACCTTGCAAGCGTGCTTGTTTAAGTGTACGCTCAACTCTATGCCCTGAAAGTGTGGTTTCTTGTGTAAAAGATAGATTATTTTTCAGACAATAATCTATTTCTTCTATTGCCTTTCTGCCTGCTTTTACATTGTTAAAATTATTTTGCTTTGCTATATAGTCAGCATCTATTATGTGACCGAGTAATACTCCCTGACCTTCTAAGACTCCACGCAAACTAGATTTACCTGTTCCATTTACTCCTGCGATTAAAACATAGTTGTTCATTAGTTTACCTTCTTTTAGCTTTTGTATTTATCCCAATATCCGTCAAGCTCAAATTCAGCAAACAGATTATCACCATTTGTTGGCTTTCTTGTTCTTTTTGAAGGTCTTGTTGTAGCTGAACGTTGAGTTGTAGACGTGGTGGTTCTTCTTTTTCTTTTCTTACCCTTACGCTCTCTGATTCGTTTAAGAACACGTTGTTTGTGACGTTCTTCAATTCGGGCAATTTGCTCTGGTGTAAGTGAGGTTGTACCTTCAGAGTCTGACATTTCATCTGTACTGCTATAATCAAAGGCTTCTTCGTGCTTATGGTCGACATTCTGCCCCATATATAGCTTTGCATATCTTCTAGCTGAATCGGCTCTGCTTGATGATTGCTTAGCAGACTCTCGCTCTGCAGAATGTATGTTTGAAGGTTGCTTTTGCTCATCAACATCTTCAAACATATCCTTCGAGAAGTATTCTGATGGGTTTTCTGTAATAGATTCAAAATCGTCCTGAGGCATATCCTGATCTACATCCTGATCTGGCAGTGCAAACATCTTATCCAGATCAACATCCTCCCATTCATCCTCTATAATTCTTGGTTTACGCATTGTATCCATAACTGACGCAGAGTAATCCTTTGGTCTTACCTTTTCTGATGGCTCTATTACATTTGAATATTCATCATCTGTCTTATCGCTAGCTTGCTGTGCTTCATCCATAAGACCTTCGTTTTTCAATTCGTTGTAATATTTATCTGCCAGCTGTCTACTTGACTTCTTCTTTGAATTAAAGCCACTAGCATAATAAGCAAATAACAAAGCTAGTAGAAGAATTACAAAAAATATCGTAATTGAAAACAGCTTAGCAAAAACATCTGAAAGCTTAAAGTATTGTGGCTTTTGATAAAGCTGATTTACAGTAAGGCTATCTAAAATTTTATTGAAAACACCCTTTTCTGCAACAGTAAGCTCACCATCATTTGAAATATACTGCACAGTTACAAGCTGACCATTGATAATAGAATATGCTATTGCGTTGCTGGTTGCATTTCTGTTATACAGATTAAAGATAATTGCGTTATCCTGTTCTTTATAGCTAGCGTTTGATACATTTTCGTATACATTACCACATAAGGTATTATTACCCGAATTTATATCTGAAAGCTCTTTATCTAACATTTCTTTAGATAAATACTTAAAGTTAAAAACATCCTCAGCTTCGTTTGTTTTTTCTGAAGTAATAATAAGGCTGTTAGCGTTATCTGCTGTAACAGCTTTAACCTCGTATGTAAGTGATTGGTCTGCATAAGCGTTTGCTGATGTTACATTAAAGTGCGATGGAATTTCGAGATATGTGCTTATATTTTCTATATTAGCATAAACCCCCTGTGCACTTGCTGAAACTGAAAAAGAACTTAGGCAGATAATTGAAACAATTAAAACAGCTATAAATCGTAATTTATTTTTCATTCATTTTTCATCCTTTATTGGGAATATTATAGTATTATTATAACCTAAATAGCAATTGAATACAAGTATTATGATATTTTTTATATATTATGTAAAACCTAATCTCTGCTTAAAAGTAGAGATTAGCTTTGTATTATTATCAAGCTCTTTTTCTTATAATTTTACTCCACAGCTTTTTACCATTAAATGGTATCAACGGGTACAGGTAGCTTTTACCAGAAACTGTTTTATTTGTAACCAACAAAATTGCAACTATTAATAGGCTGGCAATAAAACCAATAACATTAAACAAATAAGTGCCAATTAACATTAATATTCTAAAAAATTTAAGTGCATAGCCTAGCTCGTAGCTTGGTTGAGTGTAATTTGAAATTGCTACAAAAGCCATATAAAGCATAGCCTCTGTAGAAAACCAGCCTACATCAACAGCAAATTGGCTTAGTGCTATTGCACCTATAATACTAAGTGAAGCACTTAACGAGCTTGGTGTTTTTATTGAGGCAAGTCGTAGACCATCAACGGCTATTTCAAGCAGCATAAGCTGCCAAAACACTGGTATATTAACAGGCTCGGTTAATAATATAAATTTAAAGTCTTGTGGTACAAAATCAGGATTTTGCAAGGCTAACAGCCATACTGGCGTTATAAACAACGTGGACAATGTTACAATATAGCGTGTAAAGCGTATATATGTGCCAGTAACTGGTGGAAAATAATAATCGTCTGCTTCTTCTATTATATCAAATATTGATGTAGGTAAAATTAGAGCTGAGGGTGAATTATCAACAAATATGACAATATTACCGTCAAGCAGGGCTGTTGCAGTTGTATCTGGGCGTTCTGTATATTTTATTTTAGGCAACGGGTTGTACCATTTATGCTTATAAAGTGCTTCTAGCAAGCTTTGCTGATTTAAAGCCAAAGAATCTACTTTTAACGCTTTAATACCTTCACAGATTTTTTTAAGTAGGTTTTTATCAACTAGATTGTCCATATACACAACAGCAACATCTGTTTTTGTTATTTCTCCTACTAAAAATGGCTTTACGGTAAGATTTGGATTTCTTATTCTTCTGCGTACAAGGGCTAAATTACTTATCATTGTTTCTACAAAGCCATCCTTAGAGCCACGCATTACCTTATCCTTTTCTGGCTCTGCCGTTTGTCTTTGTGGGTATGTTCGGCTATCTATCATAATTGCACTATCAAAGCCATCAATCAATAGTGCCGTCATACCCGAAAGCACACTTACTGTTATTGCTTCTATATCTTTTATTACATCAACCTCTACATATGGCACACAGCTTTCAGAAAAGGTATAGGCATCCTCCATAAAGCTTTCATCATTCACAGAAAAGAAAAATTCCATTATCTTTTCCATAACCTCATCCTTTACAAGGCCATCTATAAAAAACAGGCACGATTTTCTACCCTTTATATTAATTCGTCTGCACACAAGGTCAAAGCTTTGACTGGCTCGCATTGATTTTTCGAGCAGTTGATAATTAACATCAAATTCGTTACGCAAATTCACATTTTACAGCTCCTTTAGATTTTTTAATCTTTATACAGTTATTATTCTACAAATGGAGTGTAAAATTATTCAACATTCTATTTACTGAAAAATCTTCTTTTTTGCTTTTGTCTGAAAGGGTCTATATAATTCACCAGAATTGTATCGTCACCTATAAGCTCTATACAATCCCATTTTATTATTATATCC
>JAXJJE010000377.1:0-1836 GCA_036298405.1 Acutalibacteraceae bacterium | reverse complement strand
CAGCACCAAGCATAACAGAATCAGCAGCCTTACACTTGTCAATTGTAATCTGTGGTAATGGCTCGCCGTAATTATCAATGGCAATACCACCAATATCAGCAGGGTCATACTCTACTGCAAAGCCAAATTTCTCGGCTGTTTTATCAAGCACCTTTACAGCCTGATTTACTATTTCCGGACCTATTCCGTCACCTTTTAGCAAAGCTATTTTATAAGTTTTCATAATTATTTTCCTCCGTTATTATCATTTGATAAATTTATATTATTATAACATAATTTGCTGTTTATAAATGTAAAGTTGGTTACAATTACTCCTCTTTGTCGTCTCTTGGGCAATAGTCATAAACCTCTGCAACCTTGTCACGCATCCAGAGCATTGGCGTTATTCTTAAAGAATAACCAAAGCAATTATCCATCTGCCAACGATAAGACTCTGCCTGTGGTAAACCATAAACCGACATAAGTGTCATAATAACCCCACCATGTGTAACTACAACTGCTGTTGTTTCGCCTGTATTCATAAGATTTTCTACAATACCCTCAAAGGCTTTGCAGATTCTTTTTGTAAAGGCAATGCCACTTTCGCCATTTGGAGGTGCGTTATCTCTTGAATTTGCCAGCCAGGCTGTAAATGCAGGGTCATTCTGAAGCATATCAGCTGTTTTGCCCTCCCAATCACCAAAGGAACATTCTGCCAAACCGTTTACCACTGTTGGCTTTATATGTGGATAAAGCACATTACAGGTTTGTACACATCTTAAAAGTGGGCTAGTATATACTATAGGTGTACCAGGGTATTTATAAAGCTCGTCATACTTTTTAAGGTCATCTATTCCCTGCTGTGACAGTGGCACATCGGTACTACCTATATACTGACCCTTATTATCAGCAATTGTAGAAGCGTGCCTTATAAAATGAATTTGGTAAGATTTCATAGTATTCTCCTTAAAAAATTTGATTATTTAACGAATGGTTTTAACTTTACTTTTGTATATTTTTATAATATACTATATGTATATTTTATTAACATATTATTTACATTTGTAAGAGGTAAAAATGAACACAGAATTTTCTAGAATTATTACATTGCTGAGAAAAGAAAAAAAGCTAAGTCAAAAGCGTGTTGCAAACGACTTGGGGATTTCTCAGGCTTTGCTGTCACACTACGAAAAGGGCATACGAGAATGTGGGCTTGACTTTGTTGTTAAAACTGCTGATTATTACAAGGTATCGTGCGATTACCTGCTTGGCAGAACAACCGAACGTAATGGTGCAAGACTAACAGTTGAAGATAGCTCTACAAAAGATAGTTTATCAGTTGGCTATGGCAACGCACTTGCACAGCTGAATAAAAAGATTATCCACAATTCAACAAGTCTTATTTTTGATATTATAGAAACCTCTAACAGCAATAATCTGAATACTGCTGTTACTGACCACCTTATGACATCAATATATAAAATTTTCAGAATTTTATATACCACAAATTCTCAAAACCCACAGGCTATTTTTTCTTTACCTAAAGAAACCTACAACAGCTATGCACTTGCTTATCAAGCAATTAAAGAAGCTGAGGTTACTGCACTTACCAACGGTAAGTGGATTAACGAAAACAGCACACAGCATAAAGAGAGTATACCTGTACTTTCTCAGGAAATACTTACTGACAGCTACCCTAAGTATTCCAGCTCTATGCTAAATCTTATAAAGCTGGTTGAAAACAGCATAAAAATACAAAACTCCGTAAAATGATTTATAAATTGTAGTTTGTCGGTTAGTTACGCACAAACCAAAACTTAAAAGTTTTGATTAAACTTTTTCAAAAGTTTATGGGGT
>JAXJJE010000376.1:0-5197 GCA_036298405.1 Acutalibacteraceae bacterium | reverse complement strand
TCCAAAGCCAATATTAGCCAAATCTAAATTTTTCTTTTCCATGATGTAAATCTCTCCTTTATGTACATTACAGTATATCAATACAACTCAGGTTTTTCTATAAACTCATTAATTTTTGTATTAAGCACCGATGCCGAGTAGGCTGGTGTGACTATACATATTGTATCAGCACCCTCTCCACTGCCAGCAACACAGACTACAGGCTTACCATACTGTAACGCACCTGCATCGTTAGCCATTAACGAAATTTCCACACAGACCTTTACGCCTTGCCCGAGCATACGCAGTGAATCTGCGATGATTTGTACTGGGTATACACCTGAGTATTTATTAGAGATACCACGCTCACAGCCACTTAAAGCGTGTGCAGCAGTAATTACTTGTACACCGTTTTCTGTAAGCTCGTTATAAATTTCATTATCCATACCAGTTTCACCTGGTGTATGAAAACCACAAACATTCCTTACCACTACAAACTTGCCAGTGTAATTGATATCTTTTATTACCCTTAGTGCAGACCTTGCTGTATTACCCGTTGTGGAAGCAAGACATATATCAAGCTCTCGCTCTTTTGCAAGCATAACAGCCTTTTTAATAATATCCATATCTCATTACTCCCAAAAGTTATTTTTATGTATCATACATAGTTTTAGTGCATTTGACACTGTTAGACTATATTATACACTTAATAGATAAAAAATGCTAGTAATTTAGCAAGTTTTGTTGAAGTTTTTTCTATTTTTATTTACTTATATATAAAAACACTCTATTTTTCAAGCATAAATTGCCTGCACTATACTAAAAAATCCCTCGACTTATATATAGTCAAGGGATTTTTCATTAATTTTTATTTTTCTTCTGCCTTTTGCTTTTTGCTCTTTTTCTTGTCGTCTGCATTTGCAGTTAGCTCTGGCTTATCTGTTATGATTGAAGATATTGCCCACTTTTGGAACTGGATTCTTGTTCTGTCTGGACCTGTTTCCAGAATGAATGACTCATCATCCTTAATGCTTACAACTCTACCCTTAATGCCACCAATAGTAATCAGCTCGTCACCAATTTGTAGACTATTACGCATTTGCTCTTCTTGCTTTCTCTTTTTGTCACTTGGTCTTATCATTACAAAATACATAATCGCCATGAAAACAACCATCATAATTATTGACATACCACCAGCATTTGCTGAATTACCTGCTGCTGTTGGATCAGCTGGCATACAAGATGTTAAACCCATTGTAGCCAAAATACCCATAGCTAGAAGAGTTATTTTTGAAATAAGATTTTTCATTTCTGTACAGTCCTTTCATATTGCAAATAAAATATAATAATTATTATACCACAAATAATAATCTATTCAAGTGTAAATTTACAACTTAGGAATCTGTCTTTTTTATTTTATATTAAATCAAAATTTACATTCATCGACTGTTTCAGTTAACTCTGCCCATCTTGCTGAAATAAACTTGGCATACAAAACTGGATCCAACCCATAACTACCAATAGAGCAAGTGTTATTAACTTCAATTAAATTTGTCACACCATCTTTTGTAATTCCAAAATCTAGTGCATAAGCATTAGGTGCATCTACAAAATCATTTACACACGATTCAATAACTTTTTTAGAACAATGAACATCCCATTTTCCTCCATATCTACGCACATCTATTATTTCTCCGTACAAAACAAACACTCTAAATTCAGCAATAAATACTTTAATCTCACTGCAATATATCGGATAATCCTCACAGCAGTTTCCACATCCGATTAAATCTGTTGTATTGCGAATAACTCGTCCTTTAAATTTTTTATTATTTATTGGCTTGATAAAAACAGGCCATAAATCAGGGTTGCTATTAATAGTATTAACTGTACTTTTCCAGATTTTTCTGCCTAAATATTTATTTAAAACATCAGGATAATCCATATCTTCAATTCTTTTGCCAAAATCATTTAATCTAGTTTTTACTGTACCTATATATCCAACTACAATATCTTCTATATTACTTCGAGATAATTCATCATAGGATTCAAAGAATATTGTCTCTATTCCCATTTCTTTAAAACCAATATAAGCATTAAAGTGGTCTTGGTCAGTCGGCAAACCTCTTTTGGCTTGTATAAACACTTTCATTTACAATCTCTCCACAAACTTAGCCATGTTCGGATATCTGCTCGTCAACAACTTAATGTCACTTAAATTCTCCTGCCAAGAACATCCTTATAGGTGTTGTAAAACTCTGTGAATCTGTCTTCGTCGAGTGCTTTGCGTATTTCTTCCATAAGGTTGTTGTAGAAATATAGATTATGAAGTACAGCCAGACGCATACCAAGCATTTCTCCACTTTTGAACAAATGGCGAAGATATGCTCTGTCAAAATTACGGCATACCGGGCAGTCACACTTTTCGTCAATTGGTGATGTATCAAGTGCGTATTTTGCATTGAAGATATTACGCACACCCTCCCATGTAAACAAATGAGCATGTCTTGCATTTCTGCTTGGCATAACGCAGTCAAACATATCAACACCACGATACACAGCCTCAAGAATATTTACAGGAGTACCAACACCCATAAGGTATCTTGGCTTGTTCTGTGGCATATGCTCCTCTACCTGGTCGATAATATGATACATAACCTCGGCTGGCTCACCAACAGCAAGTCCACCAATGGCATAGCCTGGCAGGTCAAGCTCGCTAATCTCTTTCATATGCTCAATACGCAAATCGTCGTAGGTTGCACCCTGATTAATACCAAACAATAGCTGATTAGGATTAATAGTACCCTCAAGCTGATTAAGCCTGTCCATTTCAGCCTTACAACGCTTTAGCCAACGGGTTGTACGAGCTACTGAATTTTTAGCGTAGTTGTATTCAGCTGGATTTTCCATACATTCATCAAACGCCATTGCTATGGTAGAGCCTAGGTTTGACTGTATCTGCATACTTTCTTCAGGACCCATAAAAATCTTTCTGCCGTCTATATGTGAAGAAAAGTACACACCCTCTTCTTTTATATTTCTGAGCTTAGAGAGTGAAAACACCTGAAATCCACCACTATCTGTAAGAATAGGGCCATCCCAGCGTGTAAACTTATGAAGTCCACCAAGCTTTTTTACAGCCTCATCTGTTGGACGTAAATGAAGATGATAAGTATTGCAAAGCTGAATCTGGCACTTTATTTCTTTTAAGTCAAGTGCACTTACAGCACCCTTTATTGCACCACAGGTGGCTACATTCATAAAAACAGGAGTCTGCACCGTACCATGCACGGTGTTAATCTCGCCACGCCTTGCGTTACCCTCTTTTTTTATTACCTTAAACATATTTTAATGTTCACCTTTCTCTGATAAATCTTTTAACATTTTAACATATTCATCTGCACGATTAATGCTTAATTCTCCGTGCCTACAGCCTTTTAAAATCATTAATTCACTTTTAGTAATATATTGATGTATCTTCCTTGCAGAGTCAACCATAATTTTCAGCTCTTTATCTCCCACTACAACAAGTACATTTGCGTTACTATTCCTTATACTATGCTTTAATGAATAATTTGAATTTGATTTCAGCATAGCTATTAAATCAGCTTTGGATATTTTACAGGTGTCGGTATAGTAAGCTTCAAATAAATCCTTTTTTATTTTCAACGAATTAAACTGAAGCCTTGAAAACCACCTTTTATTAATTAGGTTATAGCAAAGCTTATATGTAGGCTCAATCAGCTTATGTGTGGTTTTCATTGGTAAAACCAAAGCACTTTCTACTAATGCATAGCTACATATATCAGGCTGTTTAGAGAGAATTTCTAATAAAATCTGCCCACCTAACGACACTCCAGCAAGCATAAAAACTTGACCGTTATAATTGCACTTAATAAAATTAATTATTTCATTCGCATTATCTTCTATACTTGTAAATTTTCTGTCGCTGTTTGCGTGACCATCAAGAATAGGAATAATTACATGGTAATCTGATTTTATCAGTGTTACTACATCTTTAAAGCTCCACCATGATAAACCACCACCGTGAAGTAGCATTATTACCCTTTTATTTTCTTTACCAAATTCCTTTACAACCATATTAACTTTACTGTATAAGCATAGCGTCGCCAAACGAGAAAAATCTGTATTTTTCTTTTACAGCTATGTCGTAAGCGTTCATAATGGTATTATAATCAGCAAAGGCAGAAACCAGCATAATAAGTGTGCTTTCTGGCAAATGGAAATTAGTAACAAGACCGTCAAGCACCTTGAATTTATAGCCTGGGTAAATAAAAATCTCGGTAAAGCCCTCACAAGCTATAACCTCACCATTGTTTTCGGTTGCAACTGACTCAAGAGTTCTACAGCTTGTTGTGCCTACTGCTATAACTCTGCCACCATTTGCCTTTGTTGTTTTAATAAGCTCAGCTGTTTCGGCTGATACCTCGTAATGCTCTGAGTGCATTTTGTGGTTTGTAACATCGTCTACCTTTACTGGTCTGAATGTACCCAAGCCAACATGAAGTGTTACATAGCCTATCTTTACACCCTTTTCCTCTATCCTTTTCATAAGCTCGGGTGTAAAGTGCAGGCCTGCTGTTGGTGCTGCTGCTGAGCCAAGCTCTTTGCTGTATACAGTCTGGTAACGCTCTTGGTTTTCTAGCTTTTCTGTAATATAAGGTGGCAGTGGCATTTGTCCTACCTTATCAAGTGCTGAATAGAAATTCTCGTCACCACAATCAAATTCAACAATTCTGTTGCCATTTTCAAGCACCTCAAGCACCTTACAGCTCATAATATCGCCAAAGGTAAACTCTGCACCCTCTCTTGCCTTTTTACCAGGCTTTGCAAGGCATTCCCACACATTGGTGCGTACCTGTGTTAAAAGCAAAAATTCAACTCTTGCACCAGTTGAACGCTGTCCGTATATTCTTGCTGGCAATACTCTTGAATTATTCGCAATAAGGCAATCACCCTCCTGCAAATAATCTATAATATCATAAAAGCTTTTATGCTCAACAGAGCTTTCCTCTCTGTTAATAACCATCAGCCTTGAGCTGTCACGAGGCTCTACTGGAGTTTGAGCAATAAGCTCCTGTGGTAGATCGTAATAAAAATCACTTGTTTTCATTTTGTGTTCCTTTCGGATTATTTGTTTTAATAAACTGGAGTTTGTCGATGACTTCAAAACTCGTACAAACCAAAACTTAAAGTT
>JAXJJE010000375.1:0-1788 GCA_036298405.1 Acutalibacteraceae bacterium | reverse complement strand
GCTTTATCTTACCGTGTGTAACACATCTATTGTAATCCTACACATAATTTACTCAGCACTTCGTCCTTCTCCTTGACAAGCGTTAGCTTGCCTGCGTCGTCCTCGTTCTGAGCAAATTCTGCTCGACAATCTATTCCACTGTTTAAACAGGTATTAGTATTAAAGCTCACATAAAGTAAGTGACTTCTGTGAGTTTTTGCCATAAAAGCTTTTGAAATAAAAAACTGTTGTCTTTAAATAGTTAAGCTTGTTATACTGTAGTGGTATATAAAGCTGACTATACTGATAAAATAAAGAAAAAGAAACGGGCGTTACCAGAAGGTACGCCCGTTTCACGAGTAAGGAAATAAAAATGAAATGAAAAAGATGTGTGCAAATTAAAAAGCTCCTTTAAGAGAGCTACACCTTACATTAAAAGTAATAATAAGGTGGTATTTATATATAATAACGAATATATCGGTTAGACATCAATATCTTATGGGCATATTATATCATAAACATAAAATATAATAAAGGGTATTAGCGAAAAAATAAAAAAATTGTCGAAATTACACATAAACAGAAGCAGATAAATAGAGATAACACACAATAAAAAAGGGATAATTCTTTATTTATGCATAAATTGAACATAAAATAAATAGATGCTGATATTTGGCATAAGTATTTAAAATGAATTTTATAAAATGACAAAAGAGAAAACAAGAGTAAATTAAAGAAAAACGAAGAAAACAAGAGATTGTATATATGTAAATTAAATTTTTAAGAAAAACTGTTGACTTTGGCTTTAAACTATGATATTATCTATCCTGCGATAAGTTGTCGGTATATAAAATTATACTGATTAAAAAAGATTTAAAAAAACGGAGGAAACTGGATATGTCTACTTTTATGGCAAAAAAAGGCGAAGTAGAACGCAAGTGGTATGTACTAGATGCTGCTGGTAAGCCACTAGGTCGTACAGCTGCTCAGGCTGCTACTCTGCTAAGAGGTAAGCACAAGGCTACTTACACACCACACGTTGACTGTGGTGATTACGTTATCATCATCAACTGTGACAAGGCTGTTCTAACAGGTAACAAGCTTCGTCAGAAGTACTGGTACCGTCATACAGGTTATGTTGGTCACCTAAAAGAAACAAGATACGATACACTAATGGCTACAAAGCCAGAGAAGGCTATGGAGCTTGCTGTTAAGGGTATGGTTCCATCAAATACAATCGGTAGAGCTGCTATGCTAAGACTAAAGCTATTCACAGGTGAGCAGCACAACCACCAGGCTCAGAAGCCTGAGGCTTGGGAAAAGTAAGAAAGGAGGCAACATAAATGTACGATAAGAAACCACATTTTTACGGAACAGGTAGAAGAAAGAGTTCTGTAGCAAGAGTAAGACTTTACCAGGGTACAGGTAAAATCACAATCAACGACAGAGATATCGACGAGTATTTCGGTCTTGACACACTAAAGCTAATCGTTCGTCAGCCTCTTGAACTAACAGAGACAACAGAGAAGTTTGACGTTGTTTGTAGAGTAGCAGGTGGTGGCGTTACAGGTCAGGCTGGTGCTATCCGTCACGGTATTTCAAGAGCACTACTACAGTACGACAGCGAGGCACTAAGAAGCACACTTAAGAAAGCTGGCTTCCTAACTCGTGACCCAAGAATGAAAGAGCGTAAGAAGTACGGTCTTAAGGCTGCACGTAGAGCTCCACAGTTCTCAAAGAGATAATTATTACTGTTATATTTGTTCAAAAATCGGCTTGTTTATGCGATTTCAGTATGCCTGAGATTGC
>JAXJJE010000374.1:0-4185 GCA_036298405.1 Acutalibacteraceae bacterium | reverse complement strand
TTCTTTCCTTGCTTTTTCAATTTCCTTTTGTTGCTCTATTGTCATTTGATATTTCATTTTTCTCACCCTACTATATTTTAACACTATTCATTTTAATTGTCTAGTTTTTATCGGAGATTAGTATAAACGGTGTTTATGTGCCTGATTAAGCAGACACATAAACACCGTTTCTGATTTTTTGGAATAAAGCTCTTTCAGCAATTATTACCCTTTATTAATAATAAAAACTCTGACTTTTATAAATGTATCATCCTATACCCTGTTATTTGGGCGTTGAACCTACCATATGATATATAGGTACTATCATAGGCAATATATAAACACCAATAATAACACCCCACCACACTAAAAACAATACAGTATGTGCTAAAACCTCCAAAGCTTTAGGTGGCTTTGCTTCTGGATTACGCTTATATAGTATAATGTATCCTGCAAAGGCAATTATAAATACTGTAGATATAGCTATTCCCAACGGCATATAATCAGGGAAGAATTTTAATTCAACCTCATTTATACCAGACTTTAAAGGCACAGCCATAAAGCCCTTGTTAATTGCAGGCTGTATTTCAGTTGCATTGCCGTTAACCTTTGCACTCCAGCCCTTATCATATGACACAGGAACAAACAGCACCTTATCAGTTTCAGTAGCCGTTACAGTTGCTGTAAGCTTATTCTTTTCTGCTTTAGCTGTATCTTCTACATCAGTATACTCTCCACACAGAGCCTCAAGCTTATCTACATCAAGCACGTACAAATAAACCTCAGACTCAGAGAACGAGTCGTTTGATGATACTGTAACATTTATAACCGTGTCATTGAAGAAGCCTAACGGAATAACATTATTGTTAAAACGTGCAGGGTAGGTTGTGTTATCTGTTTTTAAATATGAAGATACCGGTACAGTGTTACCATTAACGCTGATAGAAAGATTTTTACGAGTACTTCTAAAATACATCATCTTTTTACCAGTAATCTTAACAGTGTAGCTTAGATTACCATTATCCTTGTTAAGATTATAAAAGCAACCTAGCTTACTTTTATCTGTAATATTCTCCATAATGTTTTCGCTATCATCAGAAACACTGTGATATATCATATTATTAACCCTGCTTATTTCGGTTGTGATAGTATCTATTTTTGTAATATCACTATCAGAAACTATGCAGGTAGGCAAGGTATATTTATTTTTATAGTAATTATACCCGTTGTAGGTAGCCTCCAGCGTGTAAACCTCTTGTGGCAGTACATTTTTAGTAAGCGTATTTTTAACACCCATAACAGCGTTGGTTAAAAGGGTACCACCCGTGTCTAGCATTCTTGTAAATGCATTGCTGTAGCCCATACTTTTAAGTGCCTTTATAGACTCATCTGTTGCATAGCCGTTCCAGCTACTTATAGAACCACGCTGTAATACCAGAGGATAATTTGTATTCAGACTGTTATCAGCTGTTTTTATTCTGTTAAGAGGATTTTCCTCCTTCGGCAAAACATCATTCAGCATTTCTGAATCAGCCAAAAACTGAGAATTTTGTTCCTCATATACATATTTATCTGCACCTATAAAGGAATATGTATTTATACTTAACGGAATTATTACAGCTATAACTACAAAAAAGCTTTTTATCTTTGTATTTTTTATCGAAATTATAAACAGTAAGCCTATTACAGTTAATATAATAACCTTAATATAATTTTTGGGTATTGTAAGCTGCTGTGTATTCAGAAAGAAGCAACCATATCTTCTTATAAGCTTACTACATTCAAGCATAATAGGTACAGATAAAACAACAGCTGTAACACCTATTACACCTAAAAACAACGAGGTGTAAAAACTGTTGTATATTTTACTCAGCTTACACACAACCTTAGATTTTTCTTTTTGCGTTAATTTTCTTATGCTTCTTTGCTCCTGCTCAAAATTCAAGCAATAGCAAGCACCTGTAATAAACACAAAAGAAATCAAAAAGCCACTACGCATAGGGAAGCCTACATAAGAGCCTAAATGCAGAAGTCTGTTTGTGCCCTCGAATATAATAGGCAAGCAAACAATAAGTATTTCTCCAAGATAAAACAGCGTAGCTCTTTTATGCTTTATAAATCTTGCTATAAATATAATACCAAGTACAACAGCCAGCTCCAAGCCAAGTAACATAAACCACTTATTTATATCATTACCTGTAAGCTCATTGATTTTTTTAAAGGCTACACTAGCTATCTTAGTATAACCTAAATTTGCATTACCTTCGCCTCTTGATGAACCTAATATTATAAACATTATCGGTAACGACTTAAACATCGAAAGTCCCATACCCATAATAGTACCAAGTGCCAAATTAAACGAGCAGGTTTTTCTTTTCTCCTTTTCGACCATAAGAGAAATATACAAGCCACTTGTAAGTAACAGGAAGATAAGCACCTGCACACTTATGTAAAAGCTTATTACCATAATAAGTGCTATACATATCGTGTACAGAATAAGCTTTTGCTTTTTCATCAGATAATAAAAGCCAAGCATCAATATTGGAATCACAGCTATAATCTCTAACCATTTAATATTGGTGTAATACTGTAGCACATAACCACTCATTGCAAATAACGATGAAAATGCTATTTTATAGCCAGCATTTATTTTATTAAAAAGCTTATCAATAAATATATGACAGGTTACAGCACTTACAAATACCTTTAACGCAAGAAACACAGACATACTCTGTAATATGCTATCTCTTGGCACAAACCAAAAGAAAATATTAAACGGAGAGAATACATCTACTGACATCATATTTATTCCTGTACCAGAATACCAATCTAAAAACGGATTTTTAAGTCCGTGCAAAACATCCCATATATGATAAAATGTAGGCACATACATCTGACCTATATCTGCATACGCAATAGATTTATCACCAAATGGAGCAATGCCCTTAATATAATACACTGTAAACAAAATACCCATTGTTATAACAAAAAGCACAGCATATGGCGAAATTATCGGTATCGCCTTTTTCAGCTTCTTTTCCATATAATCAACTCTCCCGTAACGATACTATTTTTTGACACTAATATGGTAATTATAAACCCTTACAAAAAAATATTCAATGAATAATTATGTTTTTTGTAACATAACACATAAAATCATCAAGCTATAAGGATTATGTTATGCTAATACTAACTCTATAATAAGCGATTCTCAAAATTCCTGTACACAAAAAACAGCCACACAGATTAACTACCTGTGTGACTGTTAGATAAAGCTGTAAATTGTTCTTTATACAGCATTAATTCTTTTTAATTATTCCTCACGGAACTTTTTAGGCTCTGACTCGTATACATTGTTACCCTTGCTGTCAATAACAACAATACATGGGAAATCCTCGATAGTATATCTTCTGATAGCCTCTGTGCCTAAATCCTCGTAGCAAAGTAGCTCCTCTGCCTTAATACTTTTCGCAATAAGAGCAGCAGCACCACCAATAGCTGCAAAGTATACACCGTGGTTTCTTACAATAGCGTCAATAACCTCCTGGTTTCTAGCACCCTTACCAATCATACCCTTTAGACCTAAATCCATAAGAGTTGGTGCATATTTATCCATTCTGTAGCTTGATGTAGGACCTGCAGGACCCACAGCGTAGCCTGGCTTTGCAGGAGCTGGACCAACATAATAGATAACCTCACCATTGATATCTACAGGGAAAGCCTCACCCTTTTGAGCTAGCTCGTATAATCTCTTGTGAGCAGCATCTCTACCTGTAATAATTGTACCAGAAAGCAGAACACTATCGCCAGCGTTAAGAGTTTCTATAACATCATCTGTTAAAGGTAATGTAATCTTCTTTACACTCATTTCTGTATGCCTCCTTTTATATTACTGCAGACTTATGTCTTGCAGCATGGCAACAAATGTTAACAGCTACAGGCATACCTGCGATATGTGTTGGATAAGTTTCGATGTTTACACCTAAAGCTGTAGTTACACCACCAAGACCAGCAGGACCAAAGCCCATTTTATTAATCTTCTCAAGAAGAAGCTTTTCCATATCGGCATATCTTGGGTCTGGGTTGCTTGTATCTACTGATCTGAATGTAGCCTGCTTTGCAAGCTGTGCAGCCTTCTCGAAGGTACCACCAATACCTACACCTACTACCATAGGAGGGCATGGGTTAGGGCCAGCTGTTCTTACT
>JAXJJE010000373.1:0-5388 GCA_036298405.1 Acutalibacteraceae bacterium | reverse complement strand
TGCAAAAATGGCACGAGGAGAAATGGTAAGATATATGGCTGAAAACTGTATTGAAAATCCTGCTGAAATAAAGAAATTTAATAGACTAGGATATATTTTCAGAGAAGATTTATCATCAGAAACAGAGTATGTTTTTGAAAGAAGAAAATAAAGAGCTTGTTAATGAAGGCTATATAAAAGAGAAAAATTGATGAAATCATAATATACAAAGAAAAATCTGAGGTGTAGAAAATGAAGGTAGTAATTGTTGGAGGAGTGGCTGGTGGAGCTACGGCAGCAGCAAGAATTCGTCGTCTGAATGAGAATGCAGAAATAGTAATCTTTGAAAAAACAGGGTATGTATCTTATGCAAATTGTGGACTTCCATATTATATAGGAGATGTAATTTCTGACTCTGATGAACTAACACTTCAGACACCAGAAAGCTTCTGGTCAAGATTTCGTATTTCAGTTAAAACAAATCACGAAGTGACTGGCATTAATGCTTCTGAAAAGACAGTAACAGTAAAAAATCTGCTCACAGGCGAAGAATGGAACGAAACGTATGACAAGCTACTGTTATCACCAGGAGCCAAGCCTGTAAAACCGAATTTGTCTGGAATTAACAGTGAAAAGGTTTTTACACTAAGAACAGTAGAGGATACACTAGCGATTCATAGCTATGTTGAACGCACTAAAGCTAAAAGTGCTTTAATTGTAGGTGGTGGTTATATAGGAATTGAGGTTGCAGAAAACTTCAGAGAAAAGGGACTTGAAGTAACGATAGTACAAAGACCGAATCAGCTGATGAACACACTTGATTATGATATGGCAACCTTTGTTCATAGTAAACTTCGTGCAAAAGGTGTTTCGGTAAAGCTAAATAGCAATGTTATCGGTTTTCGGGAAGATAAAGGGATTATTATAACATTGCTTGAAGATGGACAAGAAATATCGGCAGATATAGTTTTACTGGCAATAGGAGTAACACCTGAAAACAGCCTTGCTAAACAGGCTGGATTGAAGCTTGGGGCAAAAGGTAGTATCGTTGTAAATGACCGTATGGAAACCTCTGTTGCTGATATATATGCAGTAGGTGATGCTGTTCAGATAAAGCATTTTGTAAGTGAAGAAGATACTGTGATAGCACTTGCAGGACCAGCAAATAAGCAGGGACGAATAGTTGCAGATAATATTTGTGGTGTAAACAGTCGCTATCAGGGCTCCATGGGTTCGTCTATTATAAAGATATTTGAGATGGCTGTTGCAAGTACAGGTTTAACAGAGAAATCAGCAAAGGCTTTGGGAATAGAATGTGAAAGTGTGGTTCTTTCGCCAGCCTCTCATGCTGGTTATTATCCGAATGCAAAGGTAATGACTATGAAGGTGGTTTTTGAAAAGGGAACATTAAGGCTTCTTGGTGCACAGATTATTGGAGCTGAGGGTGTAGATAAGAGATTGGATGTACTGGCTACAGCAATTCAATGTGGAATAAAAGCAGATATGCTTAAGAATTTGGATCTGGCATATGCACCACCATTTTCATCTGCAAAAGACCCTGTTAATATGGCTGGATTTATGATTGAAAATATAAGCAATGGAATTGTAAAACAATATTACTGGGATGAGATTAGAGACTTACCCAGAGATGGAAGTGTTACCTTACTGGATACCAGAACAGTATATGAATATAAAAATGGACATATTGATGGATATATCAATATTCCAGTGGACGACCTTAGAGACAGATTATGTGAGCTAGATAAGAGTAAGCCAATATATGTAATCTGCCAAAGTGGTTTAAGAAGCTATATAGCTTGCCGAATTTTATCTCAGAATGGCTTTGATTGCTATAATTTTTCTGGAGGATATAGATTTTATGCAAATGTAATTCATGAAAAGCAAATGAGTGAATGTGCATATCCCTGTGGTATGGAAAAATAATTGAGAAATCTCAGTTGGTCTAATTACCTTGTTTTGTAATGTTCGCTTTTTCTTGAAAAAAATCAAACTATATGCTATAATTGCTGTATCATCGAAACTATCATTAGTTTATTTGAAGTGCCGTTTAGAGCACTTGAGTTAGCTTACTTCATTTTTATGAAGCGAGACTTGAAGACAAACTCAGTTTGTCGATTCAAAGGGATAACTATATCCTTTTTTGAAAAAGCTTATAGCTATATAATTATTTTGTTAATAACACTTACTTAATGTTTGGAAAAACATCAAGTAGGTGTTTTTTATTTTATAAAATAAATTTAAGAAAGGAAAAGCCCAGTAAATAGTCATCTCTGGCAAAGCAAAAAAATTAAGCCCTGAAATAATAGGCAAAGGAGATTAAAAAAATGGAAACTCTATTAAAAAATTTTGAAAAATTCCTAAATGAAAATGCAGAAAAGAAAGTCCCTTATTGGGCAAACGAAGAGAATGTAAAAAAATCTCTTCAAAACACAACAAATCAAAATGGTGAAATCAGAGTATTTCTACCTCAGACTGTTCGTGTAGCATGGTTTAACGCTTGTAACCCTAATGCTAAGGTAAAGGTTACTCTAAAGAAGTATGAGGAGGGTACGGCTTGGTCAGAAGCACATATTACTACCATAGATGGAGCAGAAGCTAATTCTTTGGCATCCTGTTCTATTGATGAACAAAGTGGGTTTTATGATGCTGTTGAAGGTTCACAAATCAGAGCAGTGGCCCAGTGTGCAAAATTCCTTGGTTATTTTCTACCTGAAGAAATATCAGGTGCATTAATTCCTAGTACACAGAAAGCAATCACTCCACCCGAAGAAAAGTCTAAGCTTGACGAAATGTTAAGCGAGTCTGATGAGATTGATGAGCCTCTTTCAGACGAAGTGATGGACGAACCTCAAGAGAAAGCTACTCAAAAAGCTTTGCTAGAAAAAGAAGAGCATGTAAGTAACAGAGAATCCTTAAAAGCTAGTAAAGCTATTTTAGGTTCTACCAGAAAAGCTTCTGAAATCAGCGAAGAAAAGAAAAATAGGCTAGAGCAAATATTCCAGGAAGCAGTATCAAGCTATGGTTCTCAACAACTACTTGAACGATGCCGAGATACTACCATCAAAGATGGAAAGCATAATGGAAAAACACTTGGTGCTGTATTGGTAGAAGATACATCTTACCTTCTATGGCTTGTTTCAAAAAAGGCTTCAACAGATTTAGGTAAGAGAGCTTATATGCTTCTTCGTATGAACAACAAAATATAATATAAGGAGAGAAAATAATGGATACAAATACAGTTATGAAAAACAAGGAAACCTTTTTAGCACTAGCCAATAAAAACATAAAAAGAAAAGGAATTGAAAATCTCCTTAAATGGCTAGAAAAGACAGATTTCTTTACTGCTCCTGCTTCTACAAAGTATCATTCTTATTTTGAGGGTGGACTTTGCGAGCATTCACTAAAGGTGTACGATAATCTTTGTCACCTGGTTCAGTGGAAAATGAACTCAGGTCAAGAGCTAGATGCTGCTACTATTGAAAGTATAACTATTATCGCTCTTTTTCACGATATTTCAAAGATCGGTAAATATGAAATTTCTTTCAGAAATTCTAAAAACGAAAAAGGCGAATGGGAAAAAGTTCCTTATTATGCTTATACTAATGAGAAATCAAAAATCTTATTAGGTCATGCTGAAACAAGCATATTTATGCTTCAGAAATTTTTATTATTAACTTTAGAAGAAGCGACCTCAATAAGATGGCACATGGGAGCTTATGATACTTCTGTAAAGGGTGGAGATAGGGAATATTCTGCTGCCCTTCAAAAATGCCCTATTGCAATGCTTACTCATATTGCTGATGATATGTCTGCGACTTTAGATGAGGTTCAGTAATGGCTTCTATAAGTGTAACAATGGAGGATGTAGTGAGGGAACTACATCTCTCATTGTATAAAAACCGAGGAACATCTTCTGATTACATTTGTCCTTTCTGCAAAACTTTAACTGGTAAGAAACACCCTAAATTAAACATCAATTACCACAAGCAAACATTCAAATGTTTCTCGTGCGACCATAAAGGTGGTATGTTTGATTTATATTCTTATTATCAGATTGAAGTTGTAGGAAATCCTAATTATATAGGTAATCCAAAGTCTGACGAAAATCGAAAGCAAGCTCGTAACGACCTTGTTCAGATACTCGGAGGATATAACAAAAGAAAAATGGTAAGCCGAAATAATACTATAAAAGCTAATAGAGAAAAAATTAAAAAAGAAACCGCTATTGAAAGTATTTATAATGTAGATAAATGCAATATAGTGTACCGTTCACTATTAAAAATCTGTTCTCTGTCAAAGGCTCATAAACTTAATTTATTAGAGCGTGGAATGACAGAAACAGATATTCAAAAATATCTGCTAAAAAGTGTTCCGGTTATAATGACAAGTACCATTCTAAGGAGAATATCGGAAGAAACTGGAATCTCTGATTTTGAAGGAGTTCCTGGTTTTTATTACAACGATACATCACTTCAATGGGAGCTTGTGTTTAACAAGTATTATAAAGGAATTTTAATTCCTTATTATGACTTAGATGGGAAAATAAGTGGCTTACAAATAAGACTTGATAATCCTCAAGATAATAGATATTTTTGGGTATCATCAAAGGACAAAAATAGAGGAACAGGGGCTAAATCACTTCCTTGTTACTTACCTGGTAATAAAAAAACAGATACCATAATCATAACCGAAGGAGCTTTAAAGGCTATGGTTTCACAATCGTTAAATGACTGTTCCTTTTTGGCTATTGCTGGAGTTAATAATCAAGATGGCATAACTGAAGCATTGCATAAATTACCTTACACAAAGGTTTACACTGCTTTTGATATGGACTATCTTGAAAACCCTAATGTTCAGGAAGCCAAAGAAAAATTAACTAAAAAAATTAAAGATGCAAATAAAGTCACTAAAGACCTCACTTGGAATCCACAATACAAAGGGCTAGATGACTATTTGCTATATAAGAAAAGAAATGAAATTACTGCTTCAAATTAATGGGGCAGTAATTTTTGTTACAGGAGGAAAAAACAATGGAAAAATATAATCTATCAATAAACAAGCTTTTATCAACTGCTCTTAAATGTGCTTCATCATCCTTTGCAGCACATTTAGATGAAGAACTTTTCTCTATAGACTTTAGAGAGGGTTTATCTTTAGGTATTTCTTGCGATTATTTTATTACAGGCAATAAAGAAAATCTGTCACTAACCTTATCTCCGGAGATGATAAAAAGACTGTTATCTTCTCAAGCAGATACACAGGTATCAATAAACATCAATGAAACTACTGTTGTATTTAAAGAGGGAAGATCCAGAACAAGCTTTCCTTTGGTTTCGGAAGACTACAATAAAAAAGGTTTACCAACACAGGCAATAAGTAATGAACTGC
>JAXJJE010000372.1:0-3210 GCA_036298405.1 Acutalibacteraceae bacterium | reverse complement strand
GTTGACATATTATGTAAAATATGTTATAATATAAATGCATATATTTGGGAGGAATGAATTTATGTTAAAATCAAATAAATTAATTTATCTATAAAAGGACAGATCAAATTTGAAATTTTCGTGCAACCAAAAAGACTTCTCAGCAGCCGTTACTAATGTGCAAAGAGCAGTTTCAAATAAATCTAACCTTCCTGCACTAGAGGGTATACTCATAAAAGCAGAGGAAGGAAGAATTGTTCTGTGTGGCTACGATCTTGAAATTGGTATAACAACCTTCATAGAATGTACCGTACAGGAAAAAGGTGAAATTGTAGTAAGTGCAAAGCTACTTGGAGAAATAGTAAGGCGATTACCTGAAAATACTGTAGATATAAAAACAGATGATAAGATGATTGTTTATATTAACAGTGGTCAGGCTGAGTATAATATCGTGGGTATATCATCTAATGAGTACCCTGAACTACCAAAGGTAGAAGAAATGGAAAATATTGCTATAAAAAGCAGTATTATAAAAACAATGATCAAGCAAACAATTTTTGCTATATCAGATGATCTTTCAAGACCTGTATATACAGGCTCTTTGTTTGACATTGAAGACAATTTATTAAAAATAGTTTCTGTTGACGGCTTCAGAATGGCTATAAGACAAGAAACTATAAGCTGTAACAAAAACAGTAAGTTTGTTGTACCAGGAAAAACACTTAGTGAGATTTTAAAGCTTATAAGTGACGAAGAAAAAGACGTAGAAATTATAATTGGTCAACGTCATGCTGTTTTTAAGGTTGAGAACTATTCGATTATATCAAGACTTATCGAGGGTAATTTCTTAGATTATAAATCTACAATTCCTTCCGAAAGTAAAACAGAGATCGTTGTAAACACACGAAATCTTATTGCAGCAGTTGAAAGAATGTCTTTGCTTACATCCGACAAAATTCAAAGCCCTATAAGATGTGTTGTTGAAGACACACTTGTAAAGCTATTTTGTTCAACAGCTATTGGCAAAGCTAATGACGCAATTGTTGCAAATATTACAGGTGAAAATGTAGAAATCGGCTTAAATTGCCGTTATCTACTTGATGCATTAAAAAATACAGAAACAGATGAAATTAAAATACAGCTAAATGGTTCTTTAACACCAACAAAAATTGTTCCAATCAGTGGTGATTCGTTCCTGTTTTTAGTTGTACCAATGAGGTTTAAGCAATGAAAGAGACAAAAAGAGTATTTATTGACACAGATTTTATTAAATTAGACAATCTACTAAAGCTTGCTGGCGTAGCACAAACAGGTGGTCAGGCAAAGGTTTTAATCCAGAACGGTGAGGTTCTGGTTAATGACTTCCCTTGTGATATGAGAAATAAGAAAATCAGAAACGGCGATAGAGTAGAAACACCAACAAGAATTATCGAGGTGTATTATAAGTGATTATTACAGGGCTGGAATTTGAAAATTTCAGAAATCTTGAAAATAATCATATATTATTCGGCGATAAAATGAATGTAATTATAGGCGATAATGGACAGGGTAAAACTAATCTGTTAGAGTGTATATGGATGTTCAACGGTGTAAGGTCGTTTAGAGGTGCTAAGGATAAAGAATTAATTCAATTTGGTAAGAGCTTTGCTAAAATTGGTATAGATTTTTATACCGAAGAAAGAGATCAGAATGCCAGAATTGAATTTATAAATAATAAGCGAGAGGCTTATATTAACGAAATTAAAAAGCCTGCACCTTCACACCTTTTAGGCAAGGTTACATCAATTGTTTTTTCGCCGGAGCATTTATCGCTAATAAAAGATGGCCCAAATGTTAGAAGAAAATTTATTGATAGTGCAATTTGTCAGGTAAAGCCTAAATATTCTGTATATTTGGCTAAATATAACAGAATATTAAATCAAAGGAATGCACTGTTGAAGGAGATTGCAAATAATTCTGTTCTTGAAGCAACCTTAGAGGTTTGGGACAGAGAGCTTGCAGTAAATGGTGGCATTATAGTAAGCGAACGCTTAAAATATATATCCAAGCTTTCAAAAATTGCCTCTGAATACCATGGTGGTATTTCTGAGAATAAAGAAATACTTGAGATTATTTATAAAAATAAATATAATTCCGAAACCACACCGTCAGAAATAGCAAATGATCTTCTTGATACACTTACAGAACGCAGAAAAGATGATCTTTTACTCAGGTGTACTACAAAAGGGCCACATAGAGATGATATTGAGTTTAATATTAACGACCGATTAGCCAGACAATATGCTTCGCAAGGACAGCAAAGGTCTGCTGTTTTATCACTAAAGCTTGCCGAAGCTTCACTTGTAGATATAATTACAGGTAAAAATGCTGTTATTCTTCTTGATGATGTATTAAGTGAGCTTGACAAAGAGCGTCAGAGATTTTTGCTTAATAAAATACAGGACAGACAGGTTTTTATTACCTGCTGTGATTACAATACAGAATCTCTACTTGAATCTGGCAGAATTTTTCATGTTGACAATGGTAGAGTTATTCAAAAATAACGGAAGAATGTGGTATTTATGTATTTACATTTAGGTAGTAATACGATTGTAAGTAACAAGGATATTATAGGGATTTTTGATATGGATAACACTACCGTTTCAAAGCACACAAGAAATTATCTTTCGAATCGTACAAAAAATAAAGAAGTAGTAAATGTTTCTATGGAATTACCTAAATCGTTTATTGTGTGTAATAATAAAAATAAAGATAAAAACACTGTATACGTAAGTCAGTTATCATCTAAAACATTGATAAAACGACAAAACTTTCTCAAAAATCTTTAATAAGGAGATTGAGCATAAATGAAAAGAACAAAATGCCCATATTGCGGAAAAAGATTAAGCTATTTTAGTGCTTTTGCAGAAAAAAAGAAGGGTGAGCATACCTGTAAAACCTGTGGTAGAGCTTCGAATATATTTTTTTCTAAGCTGTATAAAATTTTAATAGCACTTACAGTTGCTATATCTGTAATATTGGTAACGGTTGCTATAAGTCCAGCACATATAAGTAATCTATGGGGTATGCTGTGGGTAGCTGTTCCATTTTTGGTTTTATATCTTGTTACACCGTTTTTTTTAAAGCTTGTTCCTTTGAAAAAGAATAATAAGCTTGATTTTGATAGCTATGAGATGTCAATGGATGATGATACATCGAATACAAATTCAAATATATATGACGATATTACAT
>JAXJJE010000371.1:0-1624 GCA_036298405.1 Acutalibacteraceae bacterium | reverse complement strand
TGGTGGAGATGAGGGGAGTCGAACCCCTGTCCAAAGGTCACTTACCAGGGCTTTCTACGAGTTTAGTTAATGGTTTAGAATTCCCTTCGCACTACGCCCATTAACAGGCTTAGTGTTACGGTAGTCTTTAGTTCATGACAAAGCCCAAGACAAGGCTTAGTTCACGTTCACCACTAGTCGACGCCACCTCTAAGGCCGTGGTATTCCTTAGCGTGACGAGCTGCAACTTAGGCAGCTAGAGCAACTGTATCGTTGTCGTTTATTTTTAAAGTTTACGGATTTTTAAGTGGTTCCGTACCACTACCCGCTTACCAAGGCTCACAACCCCTGTCGAAACCTTTACATCCCCATATTCAATTTTAAAGTGCAAAAGCACATATTAACGTTATATAAATGCATACAAATTTTACTTTTAAAATTATATATGCTACCTGTAAGCCAGCTTTAATAGATTTATTCGTGTATTACACGATATTTTAAAAGTAAGCTTTATTTATATTGCTCTTTAAGATGACGCTCTATATTACGTTTTGCATCCTTAGCGGCAATATCTGCACGCTTATCGTAAAGCTTTTTACCCTTACATAGTCCAATCTGCATTTTTACTCTAGAGCCCTTAAAATACAACGATAAAGGTATAATAGAATATCCCTCTTGCTTTATCAATCCAAAAAGTCGCATAATTTCACGCTTGTGCATTAATAGCTTGCGTACTCTCATAGGGTCTTTATTAAATATATTCCCCTGCTCATACGGACTTATGTGCATACCATTTACAAAAAGCTCACCTTCAACAACCGAGCACCAAGAGTCCTTTAAATTAACTCTACCTGCTCTAAGAGATTTAACCTCTGTGCCAACAAGCTCAATACCAGCTTCCATACTTTCAATCACAAAATAATCGTGAGTAGCTTTTTTATTCTGTGCAATTGTCTTTGTATCAGCCTTAGCCATTGGTATACCCCCTTCTTAGTTGCTAAATAGTGTAAGCATATAATAATACCAAAAGCGTAGTTTGTCAATGGAAATTTGTCGAGTTTTTCACTTAAAACATCATTAATTACCTGTACTATTTTATAAATTGTAGTTTGAGTGACTGCTTACGCACCCACTCAAAGACACTCACAAACCAAAACTTAAAGTTTGGGTAAAGGGGCTGTCTCACTAGCGAAAGTGAGGCAGCCCCTAAATCATGTGATTTTGCAAACAAAACAGCACCAAAGTTTTTAAATTGATGAAAAAAATTGCATAGCAAAGCTGAGGTATTGCTACCTCTTGTTGAAAAATATTAAGTTGCCTTTATCTAAGCTATCATTTTTTCGAAAAGATGTGTTCTTCGTCTGTTTTTGGCAGTTTTGTTATGAAGCTTGTTAATATTGAAAGCGAAGCAAAGAAGTAGCATTTCAACGCTGACGTTTTCCTTGCCTCTTGTTAAAAATCGTCTGAACCCGTAATCCTGTTTAAGTACACCAAAGGCACCCTCTACCTGAATAGAACGATTCATTCTCAATTCAATTCCTTTAGGGGTGGTAATGTTTTCAAAAGATTTGTTTCTGAAGTCAGCAAACACCTTTGCTCTTTGTATGGTTCTACCCTTATCAGATTTTGTGCATAAGTTTTTGTT
>JAXJJE010000370.1:0-7479 GCA_036298405.1 Acutalibacteraceae bacterium | reverse complement strand
GTTTTCTAGTGACAGATTATCTGTAATAGCCTGTGCAATATTTCTTGGTGATGTTTTAAAAGCTCTTGCACATACCATAGCGGCATTTGTTGCAAGGTCGCCATTCTTTTTATCGGCAGGAATTTCGATTATAAAATCTGGTGTTTCTGCATCTATCAGAGCACCTGTCTCCTTTGCCTTTTCTATAGCCTGTGTAATAGCAAGCTTTAAAGTATCTATAGATTGTTTTGTTATGTTCGCCATTTTACTGTACGCCCTTTCGATTTTATATTTTTTCTAACGTTAATTTTTACTAACAGTTATTTTAAATGTATTTTCACTTACAACAGCTGTATCAAAATCAAGAGTATAAGCCACACTCATTTCGCCACCATTTTCGTTGAGGTTTATATCCATTTTATGTGTATAAACGCCAATCATAAGCTCGCCCATAGGTGTTGAATAATGGCATTGGTGACGCTTGCCGATTTCTAGCAACAGCTGAGAGCCATAATCGCCATCTCTTGTAATCGTAATAATATTATCAGCTATTTTTATGGTTGTGTTTTTAGCTACTGTAGGATTCTCGTTGTCGTATTCTGTATATTTTATAAACCTATTACCAGTGGGTGCTACAGTATACTGCCCAACAGTTGTAACATCAACCTTATCGCTGTCTTCACCCTCAATCTCTTGTGTGCCCAAAATCTCGATTAAATATTCATTCGGTTTCATATTTCACCAACCTATTATATTATTATACACAGCATTAAAATTGTGCAATATTTATCTGGTGTACATCCTTGTTAAAGGCATCACCTAAAAATAAATTTGCTATTTTACTAAAGCCATCTACACGGTCGCTTACATAAAATTCGCAATGCCCCTTTACTGTCTGAGGGTTCTGAAGCATATTTTCCTTAATAAGCTTTGCAGCGTATCTTGCAGTTTCTTTGCCCGAATCAATCAGCGTTACATTCTTACCCACAGTATCTGCGATTGCATCCTTTAATATAGGGTAATGTGTGCAACCAAGAATCAGCGTGTCTATTCCCTCGTCCATTAAAGGCTTAAGGTAACGCTCTACTACTGTTTTTACTACTATATCATTTTTATCTATAAATCCATTTTCAACCAAAGGTACAAACAACGGGCAATCCTGCTGATAAACCCTTAAAAGACTGTTAAACTCCTGCACAGCCTTTTTGTAAGAACAGCTATTAACTGTTGCTGTTGTTCCTATAACACCTATTTTACCATTTGCAGTTGCTTTAGCTGCTGCATAGGCTGTAGGTCGTACCACACCTGTATAAGGCAAGTGAAATTCATCGCCCAGATTACCAGCTACCGAGCTTACTGTGCCACACGCTGCTATTAAAATTTTTATATCCTTAGATTGTAAAAATCTTGCGTCCTGCACAGCATATTTAGTAATAGTTTCTTTACTACGGTTACCATAAGGAACTCTGCCAGTATCGCCAAAATAGACTATATTTTCATTAGGTAGAAAGCTCATAAGCTCTTTAACAGCAGTAAGACCACCTAAGCCTGAGTCAAATACCCCTATTGCTGAACTATTAGACATACATATCAGCCTTTCGTTTATTTAATAAGTCTTATAATAATTAACCTATAGCAACACCAATACAGCTATTGCTATAGCCTTTTAAACGCTTATTCTAAAACATTATTTTACCATAGACTACAATTTGGTGCAATGTATATTTTTTAAAAATATAGTGACAAAACGAAAAAATAACTGTATAATAGATATGTTGTAAAATGAATTGTACCGAAATATAAAAATAAGGAATGATATAAATGGATTACAGTTTTATGAACTTAATAACCAATAAGGTTGCAGATGTAATTGAGCCTCAGGGATATCAAAGACAAAGTGTCGATACCTCAGACGGCTATGCAGCTTTATTTATAGGTGAGCATAACGCATATATGGTTATGTACAACCCAACAAAAAAGCTTGCTGCCTTAAAGGTGTGTGGTATTGTAGATTCTTCCCCTGACAATCAGTGGAAGAGTATGAACACATGGATATTCGACCCTCAGACTGATGGTATAAAAGAAGCAAACAGTATTGGTAACGACTTTGCAGATGCATTATCAATTAACAAGCCAAGAATAGGTAAAAGTAAAAAGAAAAATTCTGATGAAGGCAATGCAGACCCTAAATTTTTCTGCAAAAGACTAGTTAACATTTTCCCAGAATTAAAGGAAGAAATCAGAGAAGAGGAAGAAGGCTACAACCCATTCAGAGGTGTTACCTTTGTAGAAAGCAAGGTTGTGCCTAAAATAAACGAGCTTGTTGCCTCAAACCACAAGCAAGAAATCGAAAAGCTTGCTAACATTTTAAATACACAGTACCTAAATGGCGACCTTGATACACGTTCTATTATAACAATAGTTCTTCTTAATGGTATAAAGCCTAAGTATGACGAAAAAATCGAAGAATATCTTTCAGGCGATTTAAAAACTGCCTGGAAATACGCCAAGCGTTATCGCACTAAAAAGGTAAAGCCAGAAAAAGAAAAGAAAATCTTTAGTGCAGATACATTAAATCAGCAATATTAATCATTTTAAGAGCTACCCGAATGGTGGCTCTTTTATTTTTATAAAACACAAACCTGCTAAATTCATCTACCTGTTTATATATATATATCATAAATTAACACTCGAAAATTTGTGTAGATAATTACTAGTAATTCTATTGATAAAAAGGTATAATTAACACACACAGCGAACTATTATTTTATAAGTTTTAAACAAACACATCGAGAGAGAAGGTAATTTTATGCGTTTTAAAAAAATAATTGCATCTGCACTAACTGCTGTAATGCTGGGTACAATGGCAGTTACTCCTACCTCGGCAACTGTAATAAATGCAGAACAATCGGGTGCATCATACTTTAATGCAGCTGACAAATACGCTCCATATCGTGGCGATGACCTTGGTGCTAATTACACACCAAGTGCAACAACCTTTAAGGTTTGGGCACCTGTTGCAAGTGATGTAAAGCTAAATCTTTACACTACTGGTTCAGATATGGAAGCGTACGCAGAAAAAACCAGCGTAGAAAATATGGTTAAGGACCCTGCCACAAATGTATGGAGTGTTACCGTAGACCGTGACCTTTTTGGTTCATACTACACCTACATTATTACAAACAATGGTAAAACAACCGAAACCCAAGATATATACTCTGTGGCAACAGGTGTAAATGGTAATCGTTCAATGGTTATAGACCTTAACACTACCAACCCAGACAACTGGGAAAACGACGAGCATGTGTTTGTTGACAAGCAAACCGACGCTGTTATATGGGAGGTTCATATGCGTGACTTCTCTATAAGCGAAAGCTCTGGTGTACGTCCTGAATACAGAGGAAAATATCTGGCGTTTACTCAAAGTGGTACTAAAATTAATGGTAGCGAAGATTTATCCACTTGTATTGATTATCTTGTTGAGCAGGGTGTAAATTATGTACATCTTAACCCTGTATACGATTTTGGTTCAGTTGACGAAACAAAGCCTGACAAAGCACAATACAACTGGGGCTATGACCCTGTTAACTATAATGTACCAGAGGGCTCTTACTCTACAAACCCTTACGACGGTGCAGTAAGAATAAAAGAGTTTAAGCAAATGGTACAGGCATTACATAACAATGGCATTGGCGTTGTTATGGACGTAGTTTATAACCACACCTATTCAACAGCTGACAGCTGCTTTGAAAAAACAGTGCCAGGCTATTACTATAGAATGGATTCAAAAACAGAATTTCTCAACGGCTCTGGCTGTGGCAATGTAACAGCCTCTGACAAAACAATGTTCAGAAAATATATGATAGACTCTGTTAGATATTGGGCAGAGGAATATCATATTGACGGTTTTAGATTTGACCTTATGGGCTGTCATGATATTACAACCATGAACGAAATCAGAGCAAGCCTTGACGAAATAGACCCTCGTATTCTTATGTATGGCGAACCTTGGATGGCTGATTGGTCCAGCAACGGACTAGACTATAGCGAAGCCTGTGTAATGGATAATGCCTCTAAGGTTGATTCCAGAGTAGCTATGTTCAGCGATAAGATGAGAAATACTCTAAAGGGTGGTACAGATGATGCTTCTAAGGGCTATATTCAAGGCTCAACAACCGTAACTCATGACCTAAAGGCTGGTATGATGGGTGGTTCATCTTCAACCTTTGGCAAGTGGGCACAGGCTCCTTCACAATGCGTTACATATAACTCTGCACATGATAATCTCTCTCTTTGGGACAAAATTATTATCTCTAACGGTAGTAATGACTTTGACAGCACACACGATATGTTTATTGCACAGAATAAGCTTTCTGCTACCATAGTGCTTACTTCTCAGGGTATACCTTTCTATATGGCTGGTGAAGAATTTGCCAGAACAAAGCAAGGCGACCACAACAGCTATAAATCACCAGACAGCATAAACGCTATTGACTGGACAAGAGTAAAAACCTATAACAATCTTGTGCAGTATTATAAGGGCTTAATGCAAATCCGTAAAGCGTATTCTCCATTCAGAGCGTCAGATATGAGTGCAATAAATACAACATATTTTGTAGAAAACGGAAGTACTTTAGGCTATACAATCCGTAACACATCTTCAAATGCAAGCAAAGAGTGGGGCACAATGGCTGTGCTTGTTAACAACTCAACAGTTACTAAAGCTCTTTCACTAAAAATGAACGGTGGCACAATACCTAGCGAATGGGTTATTGTTGCAAACGGAGATAAGGCTGGCTTAGAAAAGCTTGGTACAATAAGTGGTACTTCTATTTCGGTTCCTGCAAGAAGTGCTTTAATTTTAGTTGACGCTTCTACCTATGACAGATATAAAGCTAAAGAGCCTGTTTATCACACTGTAACAGTAAACCATATAAATGCAAATACAGACACCATATCTGCTACAAGCGTTATCAAGGTAAGAGAGGGATATAAATACAGCACATACCCTGACCTTTCTATATTTGATAAGCCTTATAAGGTTATTGAAACAGAGGGTGTAACTGCCGGAACAATGGGTACAGAGGATATAACAATAAATTACTATTATATGAGAAATTTTAATTCTGGCTTAAAGGTAACTACAAAATATCTGCTAAATGACGGAACCCAGCTACTTGAACCAGAGGTTCAAACAACAACTCAATACAAGCCTTATGTTACACATCCAAAGGTAATTGCAGGCTATCAGCTTGACACAACAAAGCTACCTTCTAATGCGTCAGGAATGGCTCCATACAAAGACATAACAGTTACCTATGTGTACAAACCAGATGATAATAACTCTGCAAAAACAAAAATACATTACTACAACTCTAATGACTGGAGCAACATAACAATGTATGCTTACGATGATCGTAGTGGCTCAACAAAGTATCTTTCAGGTGTATGGCCTGGTAACGCTATGACAGCAGAGGGCAATGGTTGGTTTACATATCCAGAGCTTGATTCTGACTATGCACAGGTTATATTCACCAATGGTGCTGGTATACAAGTACCTGCTGCACACCAGTCTGGCTACGAGGTTGGTGGCGAAGTATGGATAAGAGACGGTGTTACACAGTTTAACTCAAAGGTGGTTGTAAGCCATATTGATGTTGACGGAGTTAAGCGTGCAGATGATGTTATTATTGAAGGTAACCTTGTAACAGCGTCTGACACATACACAAGCACACCACTTACTGAATTGGGCGAACCACAATATTCACTTGGTGCTACAACGGGCAAATGGAGCAACAGCACCATTAATGTTGTATATGTATATGATCCACTTATGAAACCAACTGAACCACCAACAGGCGTAGGAATGAAGGATGTTTTAGTAGGCGACGCAAACGAAGATAAAGAGGTATCTATAGTAGATGTTGTGCGTATGCAAAAGCAGATAATATCATCTGAGATTCCTACTACCATCCAACTTGGTATTATGGACGCAAACAACAGTGGAGATATTACTGTAAGCGATGTTATTTATGCTATGAAATATATTGTAGGTGACTCAAACTGTGCCGATGTTGGTAAAATAAGAAGAATACATTTTACTATATATCTATAATAAAAACCATAATGAGCTAATCATTCAAACAATACTAAAACCATAATAACAAAGCCGGTCAATTTGATTTTTGGTCGGCTTTATGTTATTATGAATACAAAATATAATGTTTCTTATAGAGGTACAGCTATGGAAATTACCAGCATACGCAAGCTTGATTTTGAAGAAGTCTGCTTACTTCATAAAAACTGCATTCAGCGAGATTTCCCTAAAAATGAGGTTCGTCCGTTGAATATGGTAAAAAAGCTTTTTAAAAAGGGCTTATACATAGCTTATGGTGCTTACAACAACAGCACACTTATAGCCTATGCTACATTCTATAACCTGCAAAGCAACCCCGTTGTTTTGCTTGATTATTTAGCTGTACAGCCACAGCACCGTGGCTCAGGCATTGGTAGCAGTTTTTTAAAGGATTTTAAAAGCATTGTAAAATCAGAATTTACAAACGCAAAAATAATTGCAATAGAATGTGAAAACCCTGAATTTTCAAAAACAGAACAAGAAAAACTAACAAGAGAAAAACGAATAGATTTTTACACCAAAAATGGTGCCATTTTAACAAACAGCAAGCTTTTTGCCTTTGGTGTAAATTATAAGCTACTTGCTTTAAAGCTTGAAAACAAAAGCGATAATTTACCACTAGGTAAAGGTGTTTACGATTTATATTTATACGGCTTTAATCCATTTTTAAAGGGTCTTGCCAAAAAATACTTAAGCTATAATGATTGATAATGGATAACACTAAAAACAGATTAACCATCGCTAAACCTACAATTAAGCTTAGTAATAATTTTTTATATAATCAGGAGGAGTTACAAAATGATAAAACACACAGTTTGCTTTAAGCTAACAGACAACAGTACAGAGGTTAAGGAGAAAACAGCAGAGGTTTTGCTTTCTATGCAGGGCAATGTACCAATGCTTAGAGGTATTGAGGTTGGCAAGGATTTTCTGGGTTCACCTCGTTCATACGATATTATCCTTACAGTCACACTTGATGACGCACAGGCACTAGAGGCTTACCAGCAGGACGCTTACCACTGTGATGTAGTTAAAAAATATATGCACAGCGTTATAGAAGCAAGCGTTGCTGTAGACTACGAAATCTAATAATTTAAACAAAATCCCCCTTTGACTGTACATAACAATCAAAGGGGGATTTATATATGCTTAGATTATAAAAAACAGAAATTCTCTAAAGAATTAAGAGATTAAAATTATCCCTTATACTTGATTACCTCTATACTTTTTATTGTAACAGGAGTTACTGGCTTATCTGCTCCATCAACCTCAACAGCTGCAATTTTGTCTACAATATCCATACCATCATAAACCTGTGCAAATACTGTGTGGCCCTTATCTGTTGCATTGAATGCACCATCAAG
>JAXJJE010000369.1:0-2631 GCA_036298405.1 Acutalibacteraceae bacterium | reverse complement strand
AGACGACCTAGACCACCGTTACCTAGAGCAGCATCATCGATCTCCTCAAAAGAGTTGATGTCGATACCCTTTTTAGCAAGTAGCTCCTTAACCTCGTTAAGAATACCCATGCAGAATAGGTTGTTGTACATCATACGACCCATTAGGAACTCTGCTGATAGGTAGTAAGCTCTACGCTTGCTAGCGTGGTTAGCCTTAGCCTTTGTCCATCTGTCGCTGATTTCAGCCATCATTGCTTTACCTAGTACGTTGTGTAGCTCAGAAGCTGAAAGCTCCTCTAGGCTTTTGCAATACTCGCTTTTGGCAATCTGAATTAGATTGCTCATCATCTTGTTTTCACTCATTGGTCATTTTCCTCCAGTCTACCGTATGTTGTAGCCAAATTTTTTAATCTTGCCGCAAGCTCTTCTGTAAGAACCTCTGGCTTTATTCTCCAAACCCAGTTACCGCCAAGTGTAGACGGAATATTCATTCTGGCCTCTGTACCAAGTCCTAGAACATCCTGCATTTGAATAATTGCATATTTACTAACACTCTCGTAAGCAGTGCGTATAATACCCCAGTTGTAGCCCTCTTCCTCTGTAAGGTTACAATACTCTCTAGCAAAGTTTACATCCTCTGGTTTAGCAGTAGCAAACCAACCCATAATTGTGTCGTTATCGTGTGTACCACTGTAAACTACACTGTTTTCTGTGTATTTAGATGGTAGGTAATCGTTTTCTTCACCGCTGTCAAAAGCAAACTCAAGCACCTTCATACCTGGGTAGCCTGAATCTGCAAGTAGCTGAATAACACCAGGTGTTAATAGTCCTAGGTCTTCTGCAACGATTGGGAAATCTCCGATAGCTGCCTTCATCTTGTGGAAGAACTCAATACCAGGGCCTTCAAGCCATTCGCCACCGATAGCATTTTCAGCAGGGAATGGAATAGCATAGTAAGAGTCAAACGCTCTGAAGTGGTCGATTCTTACTATATCAAATAGGTTAGCTGCACTCTTAATGCGAGCAAACCACCACTTGTAATCTGTTTCTTTCAGGTACTCCCAGTTATACAATGGGTTACCCCATAGCTGACCTGTAGCTGAGAAATAATCAGGTGGACAACCAGCAACACATACAGGCTGCTTGTCATCATCCAGCCAGAACACCTCAGAGTTAGCCCATGTATCTGCACTATCCATAGCAACATATATAGGCATATCACCCATAATCTGAATGCCAAGGCTGTTTACATAGCTTCTGAAGTCTGCCCATTGTTTATAGAAAATATACTGTACAAACTTCCAGAAGTCAATTTCAGGCTTCAGCTCTTTAGTATAGCTGGCAATTGCCTCAGGCTTACGAAGCTTAATATCTTCGTCTGCCCACTCTGTCCATGCCTTCATATCGTTGTTCTTTTTAACAGCCATATAAAGAGCATAGTTTTCAATCCAGTCAGCATTTTCTTTTACAAATGCCTTATAAGCTGGTGTTGATTTTTTAAAATTTTTATATGCACAACGTAAAACCTTAAACTTTGTTTCGTAAATCTGTGCATAGTCAACCTCTTCAGGGTTAGAACCCCAAGGAAGACCTTCTACATCCTCTTTTGTTAGAAGACCCTCTTCGATTAGTAGGTCAATATCAATCATATAAGGGTTTCCTGCATAGGTAGAAAACGCCTGATATGGTGAATCACCATAGCTTGTAGGACCTACAGGTAGAATCTGCCAAATTTTTTGACCTGCTGCTTTTAGAAAATCTGCAAAATCATAGGCAGCCTTACCGATAGTACCATAGCCATAAGGTGATGGTAGTGAAGATATTGACATTAAAATTCCGGCACATCTTGACACGAGCATCATCTCCATATTTAAAATTTTTTAAAAATATAATCTAAATTCCATTATAATCATTCCTCTACAGTGTAACATAGTTCACCTATTTTTACAATAGAATTTCAAAGATTTTATACAGTAATTTCCCTTTTTACAAAAAACTTTAACATTTTTCAAGAAAATACATTTTAAGTATTGTGCATTATTTACACCCTGCTTATCTCCTTATATGCAAAATACATTGCATATACTGCTGCAAGCTCTCTTACTCTGGCTCTGTTATTGGTTTTATTCTGTGCAAGCAACGCTTTTACAGCTATCTCTTTAGCTGGTGTTGACAGTCCTATATACACCAATCCCACTGGCTTTGTGTCGGTACTACCAGTTGGTCCTGCAATACCTGTGGTAGAAATTGCCATATCGCTGTCAGAAAGCAATCGCACACCCTTTGCCATATGCATTGCAGTTTCTGCACTTACTGCACCTAGGGTTTCGAGTGTATTTTTATCTACACCTAATACCTTGCTTTTAATATCATTTGAATACGAACAAATGCCACAGTCAAAAACATCAGACGAACCCGAAACCTCCGTTATATTCTTGCTGATAAGTCCACCGGTACAGCTTTCAGCTGTAGCTATCTTCATATTATTTTCAGCAAGTGCTTTTACAACAAGCTCATTTATACTGTTTAAATCAATATTACTTTGTTCAAGCTCTTTAAGTAGGCTTTCTTCGGTAATTGTCAGTATATCGTTCATCATCTTATCTGTCCGTCACCACTTATTACATATTTCATAGATGTAAGCTCAGTT
>JAXJJE010000368.1:0-4173 GCA_036298405.1 Acutalibacteraceae bacterium | reverse complement strand
TTCTGTAAAAATTCTGCTACAGCCTGACCGTTTTCAACGTGTCTTGGCATACGCACGTGAAGTGACTCAAGACCCAGATTAAGGATAAATGCATTTTGTGGTGACTGAATACAGCCAAAGTCACGCATTAGCTGTGCAGTACATTTTGTAATAAATGCACCCTCTTTGCCAAATCTCTCGGCATAGGTAATACCGTGGTAAGAGTCGTCTGGGGTACATAGACCAGGGAATTTATCAGCGTGTGCCATCCAGTCAAAGTTACCAGAATCAACAATTGCACCACCAACAGCAGCACCATGACCATCCATATATTTTGTAGTTGAATGTGTTACAATGTCAGCACCCCACTCGATTGGTCTACAATTAACAGGAGTAGGGAAGGTGTTATCAATAATAAGTGGTACACCATGAGCGTGTGCAGCCTTTGCAAAACGCTCAATGTCAAGTACGGTTAGTGCAGGGTTAGCGATAGTTTCACCAAATACTGCACGAGTGTTATCCTGAAAAGCAGCGTTAAGCTCTTCGTCTGTACAATCAGGAGAAACAAATGTAACTGTAATACCCATTTTAGCCATTGTTACTGCAATAAGGTTAAAGGTACCACCATAAATTGAAGATGAAGCTACAATATGACTGCCACATTCGCAGATGTTGAACAATGCAAAGAAGTTAGCAGCCTGACCAGATGATGTAAGCATAGCTGCTGTACCACCCTCAAGCTCGGCGATTTTTGCTGCTACATAGTCGTTTGTAGGGTTTTGTAAACGAGTGTAGAAATAGCCGGTTGCCTCAAGGTCAAAAAGCTTACCCATATCTTCGCTTGTGTTATATTTGAATGTTGTAGATTGTACAATAGGAATCTGTCTTGGTTCACCATTGTCAGGTGTATAGCCAGCTTGTACGCATTTAGTGTTCATTGTATAGTCTTTCATAATTAAATCCTCCTTGTTTATAAAGCTTATGATATAAATTATATCAAATTATATAAAAAGTGCAATACTATTGTGATTGTAAATATTGCTAATGCTATATAAATTATTTTGGTGTTTGCATAGAAGCAGTTTATATGTTAAAATCTAAGTATAAACAAAAAGGGGGGGTAATGCTGTGGCAGTGTATAGAATTGCAGATGTTAATATTAAGTACGAAACTAAAAACAGCTATCTGCTTAAACTCTTAGAGTCTTATATTACATCAGATGACAGCTTTGACCACGAAATAAAGGTATCGGTGTATGATATAGAAAATGAATATAAAATATGCCCTGGTCCAAGTATAAGTGCTATTCATAGCAGAGCTTTTTTAAGAAAAATATGTACACTTTTGTTGCAAAGCTATCAAGGTATGTTTTTGCATTGTGCAGCAATAAAATATAAAGGTAAGGCTTATCTGTTTACAGCACCAAGTGGTACTGGTAAAACTACCCATATCAGCCTATGGAAACGGTATCTAGGTAATGAGGTAGAGATTATTAACGGTGATAAACCCCTTTTAAGAAAAATAGGGGACGAAATCATTGTGTATGGTACTCCTTGGCAAGGAAAAGAGGATTATGGCTGTAACACCAGTGCACCTTTGGGTGGAATTTACTTGCTGAATCGTGCAAAGGAAAACTCTGTAGTTAAAGCTAGTGCCAAAGAATCGCTACCATTTTTGCTTTCGCAAACTGTGCGTCCAGACGAAAAAGAAAATCTGATAAATCTGTTGAATATAATTGAATATATAGTAAATAACATACCAATATATAATCTGTATTGTAATATGGATAAGGAAGCAATGGAAATTGCACTTTCGGTTGTAGAATAAAATTTATAATACTAAATAATACTAAAAAACGAGCTTTACCCTGTGTGGTGAAGCTCGTTTCTTTTGTGATTATCTGTAATTTTTACAGGGTGCATAACACTCTGTATAAGCTTTGCTGTTTATTTTTTATATCTTAGCTTTCTGTAGGTTCTGTAGAATTTGCGTTTTAATGGGTTTGTGTAGGCAAAGCCGTTTGTGGTGTTTACTACCTTGTGGTAGTCTTTGTATTTTTCTGCAAGCTTGTCTTGAGTATCAAAGTAGCTTGTGTCAGCACAGCCACCTGATTTATGCCATACATTCATTGGTATAGCATATACCGACATACCTGCATGGTCTATAGCCTGCAAGCATAGGTCTGCACCGTATAAATGCCAGCCATCACAAAGCTTTTCGTCAAAGGTTAGCTGTTCCATACAGCTGATATGACAGGCTATTAAGCATTCGTCAAGTACAAAGGCTTTAGTAGGCTTGTCAATTGTTTTGGTGTAGTCCTTCATTGTGGTAAGAATTTTTAAATCCTCACCCTGATTCATATCTCCAACACCAGCAGCACCAAAAACGGTTTTTGGATTTTTTACGGCATAATCATAGATATATTCTAAAACATCGTCACTTAAAAATTCGATGTCTTGATGAAGAAAAACTATAACCTCGCCATGTGCCTGTGCTGTACCATAGTTTAAAGCCTGTGCAGCAGATGTGAAGCGATTGTCTGTATTATCAAGAGTAATAAGCTCAACCTCAACATTTTTCTGCATTTGGGCACTGTCTGTCATTTTTTTTAAAACCTCAGGTTTGTTATAAACAGCAACAAGTGAAATTTTTTTCATATATCCTCCAGTGGTTAATACTTAGTTTGCTCAAATAAGCTTCATATCTGTTAGGACTTTTTTATAGCAATCTGTAACATACTGCACATCTTCATCACTTAGCTTTGTGTGTAGTGGAAGTGTGATTTCATTTTTGTAGTGGGCATAGGCGTTAGGATAATCCTTGATATCAAAACCCATATTTTTATATGCAGTCATCATAGGTAATGGCTTAAAATGTACATTACACGCTATGCCAAGCTCAGCCATACGATTTATAATCTCGTTACGTTCTCTATGCCCTATATTTGGCACTCGTGTTAGATAGATGTGACAGCTTGTTACAAAATCTTCGTTAACATGGTGTAAATAGCCAACACCCATTTCGTCCATAGCTTTGTCGTACATTTTTATAATATCACGTCGTCTGCCTTGAATTTCTTTAAAACGCTTTAGCTGAACAAGTGCAATAGCTGCGTTTACATCTGTCATATTGCATTTATAGCCGGGTGTAACAATGTCATATTCCCAAGAGCCAGCAAGATTTTTATGCAAAGCGTCCTTTGTTTGACCATGTAATGAGTATAGCATATATTGATTATATAGCCATTCGTTGTCAAGTCCGTCAACATCTCGCCAAGTAGCAATACCACCCTCAGCAGATGTAATTGTTTTTACAGCGTGAAGTGAAAAGGCAGTAAAATCTGCAACATTACCACTCATAACACCAAACTGACTTGAACCAAATCCATGAGCTGAATCTGAAACAACTATAATTCTATTATATAGCTGTTGTATGTCGTTGCTAGGTGTAAATAAATGCTTTTTACTTTCTATAACCTTGAAAATCTCAGCATAGTCGCACATTTTACCAGCAATATCAACAGGAATAACAGCCTTTGTACGCTCTGTAATTGCCGTAGCAATTTTCTGTGGATCTATTAAAAAAGACTCTTCAGATGTATCAACCATAACAATTTTAGCACCAACATGAGCAATAGCAGATGCACTTGCTGTATAGGTATAGGCAGATACTATAACTTCGTCACCTTCACCAATACCTAGAATACGCAATGTAAGCTCTAGTGCAGAGGTACAAGAGCCAAGAGCGACAGCCTTAGATGTTCCAAAAAAATTGGCAACCTCTGTTTCGAACTGTTTTGTTTTAGGTCCTGTTGTAATCCAGCCTGAACGCAGAGTATCTGCAACCGCGGCGATTTCAGCCTCGGTAATATCAGGAGGAGAAAAAGGAATACTTCTCATAGCTTAAAGCTCCTTAATATATTAGTAGTTATTTGTAAAATTAATAATATCAGATAGCACCGTAAAAAATTGTCTAAAAGTGCATTCTAGCAATTCAATTTTATCATACACAATCTTTAAAGTCAATTTAATATATGGTATAATTTACAAGGTTAATTAATTGTTTATACTTTGTTAAAAAAGAGTTGATAAATTGGAGTTTGTCGGGACGTTAAAACAAACTTTGATAGAGAAAAACTAAAGTTTAGGTCCACCCTTTTTAAAGGGTGGTGGGGTTAAGGGGTGAAACCCCTTA
>JAXJJE010000367.1:0-1863 GCA_036298405.1 Acutalibacteraceae bacterium | reverse complement strand
TGAAGAGGCTATGCTTTATGGTGTTAGCTTTACGGTTAAAGACCTTGCCTCTAATCAATGTGGTATTGACACAAACACAACAGCTCTTTATAATGAGCTGATTATAAATAAAAATAGGAAGTGATATTTATGACATCTTTAGAAACAGCAAAACTTGCTGCAAAGGCTTTAAGTGCTAAAAAGGGCTTAGATATAAAGGTTATCAAAATTGACGATATTTCTGTTTTGTCTGATTATATGGTAATTGCTACCGGTACAAGCAGTACACAGGTAAAGGCAATGGCAGACCATGTAGAGTATGAGCTTGCTCAGGCAGATGTATCTGTAAGCCATATCGAGGGCTATCGCTCTAACACATGGATTTTAATGGATTATATCGATGTAATTGTTCATGTGTTTATGGAAGAAACAAGAGAGTTCTACGACCTTGAGCGTCTATGGCAAGACGGTGAAATTATAGATATTTCAGATATTATTGAATAATAATATTTTATATAAGCAGGAGGAATATTCGTGAGATACGATCATAAATCAATTGAGCCAAAGTGGCAACAAATTTGGGAAGAAAAGGGTGTTTTCCACGCAGAGGATAACTCTGATAAAGAAAAATTCTATGCTCTTATCGAGTTCCCTTATCCATCAGGACAGGGCTTGCATGTTGGTCACCCAAGACCATACACAGCTCTTGATATAGTTTCAAGAAAGCGTCGTTTACAGGGCTATAATGTACTTTACCCAATCGGCTGGGATGCATTTGGTCTACCTACAGAAAACTATGCTATCAAAAATCACATTCACCCACGTATAGTAACAGAGCAGAATGTGGCTCGTTTTAAAAAGCAGATTCAGGCATTAGGTATTTCTTTTGACTGGAGTAAAGAGATTAACACAACAGACCCAGAGTATTATAAATGGACACAGTGGATTTTCTTACAGCTATTCAAAAAGGGTCTGGCATATAAAAAAGAGATGTCTGTAAACTGGTGCACATCTTGTAAATGTGTACTTGCAAACGAAGAGGTTGTAAACGGTGTTTGTGAGCGTTGTGGCAGTGAGGTTGTACATAAGGTAAAATCTCAGTGGATGCTAAAAATTACAGAGTATGCAGACAGACTAATTGACGACCTAGAGCTTGTAGATTACCCAGAGCGTGTTAAAACACAGCAGAAAAACTGGATTGGTCGTTCTTATGGTGCAGAGGTAGACTTCAAAACATCAACTGGCGACACTCTAACAGTATATACAACAAGACCAGACACATTGTTTGGTGCTACATATATGGTAATTTCTCCTGAGCATCCAATGCTTGCAAAGTGGGAAAATACACTTGAGAATATGGACGCAGTTAAGGAGTATCAGACTGCTGCTGCTAAAAAGAGTGACTTCGAAAGAACAGAGGTTGCTAAGGATAAAACTGGTGTTAAGCTACAGGGTGTTACAGCAATCAACCCTGTAAATGGCAGAGAAATTCCAATTTTCATTTCTGACTATGTACTTGTATCTTACGGTACAGGTGCTATTATGGCTGTACCTGCACACGATACACGTGACTGGGAGTTCGCTAAGAAGTTCGAGCTACCTATTATCGAGGTTGTACAGGGTGGCGATGTAGAGAAGGAAGCATTTACAAATTGCTCAACAGGTATTATGGTAAATTCTGACTTCCTAAACGGCAAAACAGTAGAAGATGCTAAAAAGGCTATAATCGAATTTTTAACAGAAAAAGGTATCGGTCACTCAAAGGTTAACTTTAAGCTTCGTGACTGGGTATTCTCAAGACAGAGATACTGGGGTGAGCCAATTCCTATAGTTCACTGTGAGAAGTGTGGCTTTGTGCCAATTCCAGAGAGTGAACTGCCACTG
>JAXJJE010000366.1:0-5869 GCA_036298405.1 Acutalibacteraceae bacterium | reverse complement strand
GTAATCCACAGTGGACTACATCAGCCCTTTGTTGTATTGCTTAAACGTATTAACTGTCGTATATACCCTGTTTTAAAACACGTGCTTATGAAGCGTAGCTCCTGAAATTATGCCAAATTTAAAAAGAACACTTTACAAACAATAAGTTTTATGTTATTTTATAGATGAACGAAAATTCATTCATAAAACTGAAGGGGATATATTATGCCAAAATCAAAAGAACGTTGTCAGGAAATCAGAGAGGAAATGCGAAACACCATTTTGCAAAAATCATTGTTATATTTTGCAAGAAACGGCTTTGCAGGAACCAAGATTTCTGATCTTTCAAAGAATATAGGAATAGCTCAAGGAACAATTTACGTCTACTTTGAATCTAAAGAAAATTTATTTCAGGAGATATTAAAGATTGCAGACAGTAAAGAAATGATAAATAAGATGAAAATGTTGGTTGTTATGCCTGTACCAGCAAAGAAAAAGCTACGTATACTATCCGAAACTGTACTTAATCAGCTTGAAGCAGATGAAACTTTTGCAGCTATGATTGCATTAAATACTCAGATGTTATTAGAAAAGGACGATACATACTCATCAGGAGAAACTACTTATCAGACTAAAATTTATGAATACACTGCAAAGATTATAAAGCAAGGACAAAAGGAAAAAAGTATGGTTGATGGTTCCAGTATGAAGCTTGCAGACTACTATTGGGGTGTAGTTTATTTGTATTCATTAAAACGACTTTTTACAACACAGTATGAAATGATTTCTGTAGAAGATTTAGAGAGAACAGTTTTGAAAGGGGGAAAATAATTATGAAGAAGATTGCAATATTAACAGGTGCAACAGGAGGATTGGGCAAAGAATTCTTAAAGCAAATACTGAATGAAAATATTGACGAAGTATGGGCTGTTGCAAGAAATAAACAAAGATTATCTGACTTAAAAAAAGAATACGGAGATAAGGTAGTTACAATTTCTCTTGATTTATCTGAGCTTAGTTCAATAGAGCAGATAGAAACTATGCTAAAGAAAACTAATTCTTTTGTTTCATATTTAATAAATAATGCAGGCATAGCCAAAATGGGTAAATATAGCGAATTCTCTATCAATGAAATCGATAAGATGATTAACGTTAACTGTAAAGCTCCTGTAATGTTATCTCAGGTTTGTATACCATATATGGGTAAAGGCAGTAAGATATTAAACATTTCATCTGCCTCTGCTTTCCAGCCTAATCCATATATAAATTTATATGCGTCGTCAAAGGCGTTCGAGAGAAATTATTCACGAGCTCTTAATGTGGAACTTGAAGGAACGGGTATTAAATCAGTAGCAGTCTGCCCAGGTTGGATAGACACTGAAATGTTACAAAAAGAGATAAATGGTAAAAAGGTTAAATTTCCTGGGTTAGTCACACCTGACAAGGTTGTTGCACAGGCAATAAAGGATGCGAAAAAAGGCAAAGATATGTCTGTATGCTCATTATATGTAAAATACCAGCATTTATTTGTAAAGTTATATCCTCAACGCTTTGTTATGAAAATCTGGATGGCTGGTATTGGTAAATACTTAAAGGAAAGTTGACGTGAAGAAGTATATAAGGTCAGAACGAGCAAGCTTGTTTGAGCCTAATGTCTATATAGGTATGATAGTAAAACAGTCGGGCGATTTATCAACCAAAGAAATTGAACGAGCTATATACAAAGCTTATGAAGCTAACGAAGCCACGATGTCTAAAATAGTTTTAGAGTCTGATGGCAACGCATATTACGACAGAATGAAAACAAGTGGGTGTAAGATTATTACCGATACTCGCCCTTGGAATGAGTTGCTTTATCAAAGCGAAAAAACACTGTTTGCATTAAACAAAGGTGAACTTGTAAGAATATTTTTGACAAAAGAAGGGTGTGCTTTTGTGGTTTAGCACAATACCCTTGTTTACATATATATTTATATTTTATTAATTTTAAGGGAGGTTTTTAATTTGAAAATTAAAAAAAATTAGGAAAAAGAGCTTTAAGCTTATTCCTGACACTTTTAATGGTAGTAAGCCTGATTCCTATGTCGGCAATCAATGCTTTTGCGACAGAAACCCAAACAGTTTCATCAGGTTCATTTACTCCTACACCTTATGACGGTGTGCCTGTAACACCTCAGAAGGTTTCAGAAAGCAACTATGCCAAGCTAGGCTTTACAAGCTCTAACTGGAGATCCTATAAAGGTTGGTTCGCTATCCGTGACGCTAAGGAGCTTTATGGCTACGCTAATCTTGTAAACAGCTCACCTTCCAATAATTCTCTAAGTGCTGTTCTTATGAATGACATTATTGTTAACTCAGGTACAGTTACAGAAAATGGTTCTTCCAGCGGAACAACATACCATTGGCCTGTTATTTATGGTAATAAAAACCATATGAGTACATTTTATGCAGGAAACTTTGATGGCAATGGTCATTATATAAGTGGTCTGTATTGCAAAAGTTCATCATCCAGAATTGGTTTTATTGGTGAGTGTGAGTATCGTATCAATAATACTATAAAGGGACTTACTATAAAGAACTCCTATTTTAAAGGTGGTGGTGCAGGTGCAATAGTTTCCCGAGCTGGAAATAAAAACAATATTATCAACTGCCGTGTTATGAGTGATGTAACAGTAGTGGGCAGTGGTCGTGTAGGTGGTATAGTTGGAAGTTCAGTTAATACTCCAATATCATATTGTGTAAGCTTTACTACGGGTACCGGCGGTGAAAGTAATGGTGCTATTGTAGGTGTTGGGGCTAGTGGGGAAAATATTACTAGCTGTTACACTTCAAAAGGTAGCCACGTTTGCGAAAATATTGCTGTAGATGTAAAAGAAACTGTAGCCACCTGCCTTTACGGAGGTGTAACAGAACACAGCTACTGCCTTGTTTGTGACAAGGTAATATTAGGCACAAAAACAGTTACAGCACCTACTGATCACCAGGAGCTTACTACAGCTAACTGTAAAGCTCCTGCAACCTGTACAGCCTGTGGTGTAACAACGGGTGAAAAGAACACAAGTAACCACACTAGCGATGAAACATATTTTGAATATGTTGATGATAATACTCACAAAGAGTATTACTCGTGCTGTAAACAGCTTAAAACCACTACATCTCACACTGAAGGAGATAAGGCAACCTGTGGCGAACGTGCATATTGCTACGATTGCTCAAATTACTATGGTACACCTGATAAAAATAACCACACAACCGAAGATGTAAATATAGCTTATGTCGATGACAAGGTTCACAACGAGTATTATACCTGCTGTAACGCATTAAAGAGTAAGGTTGAACACACAGCTGACAGAAAAGCTACATGTCTGGCAAAAACACATTGCGATGCCTGTGACAATGATTTTGGTGATGTTGATATTACAAATCATGTAAGCGAAGAAACCTATGTTGAAACAATTGACGGTAAGTACCATGGTATTTATGCCTCTTGCTGTAACACTCTTAAAGAGAAGGTTGAACACACATCTACAGGCGACTCTTCTGCTAACTGTACAGGAATTGCTACCTGTGACATTTGTGGTGTAGGCTATGGCTCTAAAGACAGCACTAACCACACAGGCAAGCTTGTTAAAGTTAATTATGATTCATATACTGGCCAGCATAGAGCTGAATGGGACTGTTGTGGTGCTTATGAAAAATGGGAAAAGCACAGCTATGTGTATACAGTAAATGAAGAAACAAACCGAATTGAAGCGAACTGCCCTGATTGTAGTGCATTTTATTCAGTTGGTATTACTGTACCTACAGATGCCGTTTACAACGGTGAGTCTATCGCAGCTGTGTGTGATGGCGAGATAAAGGGTATTTATTCTAGGATAACCTATTCTACAGATGACGGCTATGCCCCTGTTGATGCAGGCACACACACAGCTACCATTACACTTGGCGACGCTACAATAAGCGAAAGCTTCACAATTTCTCCAAAGGAGATTTCTATTGCATATATTGAGACTAAATCCCAATATTATGACGGTACAAGCACTGTGATTGTTAATGATGTTACACTTGATGATATAGTTTGTAGAGAAACTCCAAACTGGACAAATAACTGGACAAGAGTTTATGATGATGTATACATAGATGCAAGTGAAATAACAGCTACTGTTGCAGATTCTGTTGCTGGTTACTATGATGTGGCTCGGATTTCTGGTCAAAAGCTTTCAGGTAAAGCAAAACACAACTATGTGCTTAAGCCAGTTACCGAGGTTGAGGTGTATGGTGGACACTATATTGAAGAGTACGTATTAAATATAACAATACATAATCAGCATTTAAAAGAGGGTGAGGAGCTAGACAATACAGCTTATACCCTTGATTCTGAGCTTCCAGATAACTGTGAGCTTGTTGACGTAGTACTTGCTAAAGATGAAAGCACAAGATATATTTATATCGAAGACTGTAAAGTAGTTAAAGATGGTGTAGATGTAACTAATTGCTTCTATATTAATTCAACAAATGGTGTCTACGCTGTAACTTGCTTAAATCACAACACATCTGATAATGGTGTTTGCCCTAATTGTGACACATACGAGCCTGCAAAGGTTTCTCAGAACGAATGGAGTGAGCTTGTTTACAAAATATCTAATGCAGGTCAGCTTATGTGGTTTGCAGAACAGTGCAATCTTTATTATGCACAGGGTCACGCAAAGCTTGTTACAGACATTAACCTTAACCCTGGTTATACCTTTAATTCTGATGGTACATACCTAAAGAACGGTGAAGAAACCAATCAAGCACCTTTAGCCTTTATTCCTATTGGCAATAACGAAGGTATGGCTTACAGTATGGATTTTGACGGAAACGGTCACACTATTTCTGGAATTTACATCAACCGTCCGGACGAAAGCTTTGTAGGTCTTTTCGGTAAAACAGACTATCAGCGTACTATTAAAAATCTTCATATCAGCAACAGCTACATTTGTGGTAACAGTCAGGTAGCTGCTATTGCAGGCTATGGCTCAACTATTTTTGACAAATGCTCTGTAGACGAAACAGTTTTCGTAACAGGTAATTACACTGTAGGTGCTATAGTTGGTAATTCATTTAGTGGTCATATTAAAAACTCATGGTCACGAGCAAATATAGCATCTGATAATTATGCTGATGGTGGTATTGTAGGTGTAATGGATTATGGTGTAATCGAAAACAGCTATACAACCCACTACAATATAGTGGATTATAGTGATGGTGCTACAATTACAAACTGCTATTACTACAACGAACCTGCAAACAACAATGGTGGTATACCACTAGAGGATTTTGCAAGTGGTGAGATTGCTTACCTTCTACAAGCAGGTGTACCTGAGGAAGATATCTACGATGATGATTGGAATTACATAGACACAATTACTCCATTTGTATGGGGTCAGAAAATTGGCACAGATAAATTCCCAGTAATCAATGGTGACAAGGTTTATTACGGCTATAAAGACTGTAATGCAACCGAAAAGACATATTGCAATAATAATGCTTATGACGAAATTCCTACACATAGCTTCGAAAACGGCAATTGTACAATCTGTGGTGATAAAGACCCAGACGCAAAGCTTGTTTCAATCTGTGGTGATATTAATTTAGCACTTGAAGAAACAGAGGCTAATATCTTTACAGGTATTACAGAGCTACCAGCTGGCACATACAAGTTCAATGTTGATGATAATGGTACAATCAGAGGTATGAACTTTACATATACCGACACAGCTACTATCGACTATTCAGCAGGCTACAAGGCACCTTCAACCTTTAAGGCAACAGGTGGCAGATACACATTTACTTACAATGCTACAGCTAAGAAGCTTACAATTAAGTTTAAGAGCTTTGAGGATATAGT
>JAXJJE010000365.1:0-2959 GCA_036298405.1 Acutalibacteraceae bacterium | reverse complement strand
CTTTTTTTTTGTATTTATTTATCTATTTATTGCGTTTTTATTGGTGTCCTCGCTCATAATTGTAGTCACAAAAATTGACAGCTTAAGGCTGTCTTTTTTTGTATCTAAATATTCACAAAACATTTGTTCGTAGAATGAGTTAACATTTTTTGGTTTGTATACTGGGGGTGATTTTATGCGTAGTGATTGGGTAAACAATGATGTAATGAATAATATACTCAGTGCCTTAATGACTGAAAACAGGCTTGCTGTAGTTGTTAGCCTGTGTACAGGCTTGCGTATTGATGATGTGTTATCCCTAAAGACTTCACAGCTTAAAACGAGAATGACTGTCACTGAAAGCAAGACGCATAAAAAGAGGACTGTAAGAATTGGCGAAAGCCTGCTTGATGAGTTGTTGCGTATCTCTGGCAAGATATGGGTATTTGAGGGGCGATGTGATGCACGTAAACACCGAACAAGGCAAGCTGTGTACAAGGATATTAAGAGAGCTTGCAAGGCTTTTAGAGTGCCTGCAACGCTTAAAGTATCGCCACACACTGCAAGGAAAATATATGCCGTAAAGCAGTACAAGAGGACATGTAGCCTTGACAAGGTGCAAAGCCTGTTAAATCACAGCTCGGAGGCTGTAACGATGATTTACGCACTTGCTGACGAGCTGACGAGGAGAAACAGCACCAAGCGAGAACAGGACTACATAAGCCCTGACGGCGAGAACCGCCCAGCAAGGAAACTTGAACGAGGTAGAAAGAAAGACAACCGCTGACTATGGACGAGCAACCGCCCCCCGCTGGGCGGTCTCGGCGAGCGGAGCGAACGGTGCGACAGCACGGCACAGCGAGGGGGGTGCAGGGGGGCAAGCGTGCCGAGAGAGCGGAGTGAGCCAGCCCCCGGGAGTGAAGCCGTAGGCGAACGACCATATAATGGGGCGTAACCACAATAGCCAGGAGCGGGGGGCGAGGGAGCTTGCGACCGAGTGCGAGGAGCGACGGCGAGGGGGGAGAGGAGTGTGGGGGTTACACCCCCACCGACGAACCCCCACCCCCACTACAAAATATCTGAAACCACAGCAGGCAGAATAGCCTACAAAGTTGGACTAGTTGGGTGTTCGCTCCTCGCTCTGGGTAGCGTTCAGAGCTTGGATTTTTTGTAAAAATCTTCATTCTTGATAATATGGCAACATAGCCGATTGAAAAACATATTAAAGAAAGGTTAATAATTCGCATAAGATAGCCATTTTTGAAACAAAAAAGGACTAATTCCCAGTAGGAAAAAGTCCTTTACAAATCTCTTTAACTGTGGTATTATTAACCTGCGAGAATTACAATAACACAGAGAGGAGATTTTTATACTTGTATAATACCAAATACACTGCCACTTGTCAATGCGAAATGTTGGAAGCTGTACAAGGTCAACCGAGTGTTGACAGTGTGGCATTAACGGACAAAGGTCGAAATGGTAAAGAAAGACCTTGGAGAAGATATAAAATGGCTAATGAATATCTATCAATTGCATATGAGGATATCGACAAGAAAAAGGCTGATAGGCTTAAGGCTTGTGGTAAGGTTCTGACTTTTGATGTTGATGAACAAGGTAATAAGAGATTGGCGAGTGCTGAGAGCTGTAGGGTTAGGCTTTGCCCTCTTTGCTCTTGGAGACGTTCTCTGAAGAGCTACTATAACACGATGAAGATAGTCGATTATATCAACGAACATCACAGTAACACAGCTTACATCTTTGTTACGCTAACCGTTCAGAACTGTAAGTCTGACAGGCTTAGCAGCACGCTTGATTTGCTCTTTTCTGCTTTGCAGAGATTAACGGAACGCAAGGATATAAAAGCAATGTGGAGGGGTTCTGTAAGGAACGTAGAGGTAACACATAACGTTGATATTAATGATGCTTGGTATGATACATACCATCCGCATATACATATGCTTGTAGCTGTTAATCAGTCCTATTTCAAGGACAAGAGATACATCAGTAGGGCTAAGCTCGCCCAGCTCTGGCAAGAGTGCCTAAGGGTTGATTATTTGCCACAGGTTGATATAAGAGCCTGTAAAGGCTCTGATTCCAAAGCTGTTGCAGAGTGTTCAAAGTATGCCACAAAAGCTAGTGATTACCTTATCTTTGATGATTGGGATTTGACGGTTGAGACTGTACGCACCTTGGACAAGGCTCTGGCTAATCGTAGATTGATTAACTATTCGGGGCTGTTCAGAGACGTTAAGAGGATACTAGCTCTTGATGATGTCGAGGACGGGGACCTTGTTAACGTTGGCGAAAGTACAGAGATTGGCGAAGTAGTCAACAGGGAGTATTATTTCTGGTATAGTGGTTATAGACAATATTTTAGTGTTAAGATTTAGCCTAAGAGGAGCTTTAAGCTCCTCTTTTTGTTTTACTTGAGGTTTGGGAAGCGTGCGATTTAGCACCCCTCTCAAGGCTCAAAGTTCGTTTATTTGGCACAGACTAAGGGGGTCAAGGGCGAGGGCTTGTCCCTCGTTCATCTCGACCCTTGACTCCCTGTTCTGAACGCTCCCACGCTGTCCCCCCTTGGGGGGATTGTATGCAATCCCCCCCTGCCCTCAAGGTGGCGAACCTTGAATTTAGGGATTTGCCCGAGTGGCTAACCCCTTTTTAAAGGGGTTAAAGAACGGAGGGAGAAACACCAATCGCACAAATGTTCGCAAAAGTTATTGACATTTTATTCACAATGAGTTACAATAATTATAGAACATTTGTTTTGGTAGTGTACAGGTGTTCACAGTAGCCATATCTGTGTAGGGTTTTTCTTTCGTAGGACTGCCACTAAGACCTTTTTTTTTGTATTTATTTATCTATTTATTGCGTTTTTATTGGTGTCCTCGCTCATAATTGTAGTCACAAAAATTGACAGCTTAAGGCTGTCTTTTTTTGTATCTAAATATTCACAAAACATTTGTTCGTAGAATGAGTT
>JAXJJE010000364.1:0-5127 GCA_036298405.1 Acutalibacteraceae bacterium | reverse complement strand
GGAATTGGTTGCATTACCCACCACCCTTTAAAAAGGGTGGACCTAAACTTTACGCTTTTCTCTATCAAAGTTTGTTATCTGCCCGACAAACTACAATTTGACAATTACTTAACAAAGGAAGTGAAAGCATTGAAATGGAAAGTTAAAACAAGAAAAAGAGAAATGCTTAGCTATGAGGATAAACCCATAGAGGAATACGAACGAGAAGAAAATAAACGAAAACCAAAAACAGATTCTACAATACCCAAAAGTAAAAAGAAAACTATATTTATAATATCAGTATTATTGGTAGCAGTAGTTGCTGTTTGTGGCTTGTGGCAATATATCGCACCAGATTCTGTACTTAATAGTGTTGCCTCATCTAAGGTTAAGGGTGATGGCTTCCCTGTAAAAATAGAGGGTAAAATTGTAGACGAAAGCGACACCTGTGTGCTTAACAATAACCTTGCATATATAAGCGAAACACAATTCCAGCTTATTAATAATACGGGTGGCTTAGTGCTTGACGAAAGAATAAAATTTGCGTCACCTGCAATGTCATCTTGTAATGACTATGTAATAATTTATGACCGTGATGGTAAAAACTATGAAATAAAAAATAGCACTGGTACACTATACCGAGGAGAAGCAGGCGATGATATTTTTTCTGCTCAGATTCTAGAAAATGGTTGCTACGCATTGCTTACCAAGAAATCAGGATACACTGCAAAGCTTACTGTGTTTAATAGCGACCATACCCAAAAATACGCTTATTATTTTTCAGAGTGCTATACAACAGATGTCGCTTTAAATAAAGACGCTACAAGAGCAGCTGTATGTGGTCTTGACGCTTCAGAGGGTAGTATAGTTTCTAAAATTTATGTACTAGATTTTACTAAGACAGAGCCAATGGCTAAAATGGATTTTAAGGATAATACTATATATGATGTTTCATTCTTAGAAAACGAAAATATTTCTGCTATAGGTGATAAGTCAACTATGATTATCACATCAGACTATCAGCAAAAGTACGAGTTTACCTATAATGGCTATAACCTTGTAAGCAAGGCAGTTGATAAAGACGGCTTGTTCCTATCCTTGTCACCATTTACCGACGGTAAAAGCTGTGAGGTTTGGTATATTTCTCAGGACGCTCTTACAACCATAACAAAAACAGGACTTTCTACAGAATCTATGGACTTTAGTGGAAAGGTTGTTGCTATTCTAAGTGATAACAAAATAACAACCTTCAACACTGCTACACAAACTACAATTTCTGAGAAAGACGCTGGTATCGACGCTAAAAGCATATGCTTTGCAGATGATAATACAATTTATGTAGTTGGTATAAGCGAAATACGTGAAGTAAAACTGAATGTAGCTTAATCTGATATAAAACATCAGATATAAATTTATTTACAAATTGATAATTGTATTTTGAGGTTCAATGTGGTATATTATTTCAAAATGCAATTACTGTGAGGTTTTGCTGTGAATACTTTTGATTTAGTAATGTTAATAATTACACTGATTTTTATTGTTATAGGCTATGCAAGAGGTGCTATTAAAACAATATTGTCAGTAGTAGGTGGTATTTTTAGCTATATATTAGCAGTAAATTTAGGTGAAAAGCTTGCAAAGCCTATATATGATATCTTTTTCAGAAAGTCTATAGGTGAAGAAATTTCTACTAATGTAGGCAAGCTATTAGAAAAAAATAATGGAGATATAGGTGATTCTGTACTACAGACGTTGCCAGATTCTCTGCAAAGGTTTGTAAGCGATACGAATATCATAGAATCTCTTAACGATGTAGTAGGTGAAACCACAGAACAGGTTGTAGCCTCTGCCACAGGAATTATACAGCAGGTTGTAGAGCCCTTAGTCGTTGGTTTAATTTATATAGCTGTTGTATTTATTCTGTTTATACTATTTAATACAATAGTTAATTCAGTGTTGTTTTTGGCAGACTTTGTTAATAAAATACCTGTAATAGGTAAAGCAAACAGAATAACTGGTGCAATGATTAGTCTTGTAGCAGGTTTAGTGTTAACCTATGGTACAGTTTCTGTATGTAGTCAAATTTTGCCTTATGTTGCAAGTGATTCTGAATTTAGTAACGAAATTAATTCAAACTCTGTATTTTTTGAAATTTTCGCAGATGAAAAGAATGATTCTGAAATTTTTGAAAAAAATCTGGCAACCCAGCCTGCTACAGAGGGAGAGTATGTATATTAATGAACAGTAAAAAAGAAGATATAGCTGTAAAAAATAACAGCATTGATTCAGTTTTTACCATTCCCAATATCATTTCAATTACAAGAATCCTACTGATTGTACCATTTACTATATATTTTATTATAGAAGAATATATAATAGCGTTTGCTATTATTCTTTTATCAGGAGTAAGTGACTGTTTAGATGGCTTTATTGCAAGAAAGCTAAATCAGGTAACAGAGCTTGGTAAGCTTTTAGACCCTATAGCAGATAAGCTTACGCTTGTATCGGTACTAATTTGTTTAGGCGTTTTAATTCCCAAATTGTTACCAATGGTAATAATTTTAGCGTTAAAGGACGTACTTATGCTTTTTGGAGGCTTATATCTTTTAAAGCAAGGTATAACACCACCACCAGCTAAATGGTACGGCAAACTAGCAACAATTGTATTTTATATTTCGGTAATAATAATAGTTTTTTTAAAAGGATTTTTAGAATACGAGGTTTATATGCTTACGTTTATTCTTTTAAGCATAACATTTGTTGCTATGATGTTTGCGTTAGTTAAATATGCAATTATTTTTAAAGCCTTATTAAAAAATAAAGGCGATAATATAAGTAAATAATCTAAAGAAATAGAGGATATATAATTATGCTATGTTGCAAATGTAACAAAAGACCAGCTGTTGTTTTTGTGTCAGACACAACAAACAACAAACCAACACAGGGCTATTGTCTTAGCTGTGCTAACGAGCTTGGCATTAAGCCTGTAAAGGATTTAATGAAAAATATGGGTATTACAGATGAACAGCTTGAGAGTATGCAGGAGTCGATGAATAGCCTTATGGATATGAGCGAAAATGGTGAAATGCCTAATTTACAAGAGCTTTTAGGTGATGCCGATATGTCAGCCTTAATGGGTATGGATAGTGACCTTGCAGATGATGGTGAAGACAACCCTGATAAATTTACTCAGGGTGGAGCACCAACCTTCCCGTTCAATATTTTTGGTGGTGCACAAAATAAAAAGGGTGATAACTCAAAGCAGAAGGGCAAAAAGAAGAAAGAGTCAAACCATAAGCATATTGATGCCTACTGTACAAATCTTACTGAACGAGCAAGAAACGGCAAGCTAGACAGAGTAATAGGCAGAGATAAAGAGATTGCACGAGTAATCCAGATTCTTTCACGAAGAAGTAAAAACAACCCTTGCTTAATAGGTGAGCCAGGTGTAGGTAAAACAGCCATTGCTGAGGGTTTAGCACTAAGAATAACACAGGGTGATGTCCCACAGCGTTTAAAGGATAAAGAAATTCAGCTTCTAGACCTTACTGCTCTTATTGCAGGCACACAGTTCAGAGGTCAGTTTGAAAGCAGAATCAAGGGCTTAACAGCCGAGGTTAAGGCTGCCGGAAATATCATTCTATTTATTGACGAGGTGCATAACCTTGTTGGTACAGGCGACTCAGAGGGTACAATGAACGCAGCCAACATCTTAAAGCCTGCACTTTCAAGAGGTGAAATTCAGGTTATTGGTGCTACAACCTTTAATGAGTATAGAAAATACATAGAAAAGGATGCAGCACTCGAAAGACGTTTTCAGCCTGTTACAGTAAACGAACCATCTATTAAAGATACTATCGAGGTTCTTTCAGGTGTTAAGGATTATTACGAAAAGCACCACCGTGTGGCTGTGCCAGAGCAGACAATACGCAGAGCAGTTGTACTTTCTGAAAGATATATTACAGATAGATTTTTACCAGATAAAGCAATAGACCTTCTTGACGAGGCTTGTGCCTGTGCTGCTTTAAGCTGTAAAGCAATGGAGGAGTATGATAAGCTTAACGATAATTTAAGATACCTAAAGGTACGTGAAGAGGAGCTTACAGAAAATCAAGAGAGTATAGACTACGAAGCTATTGCAAAGCTTCGTTCAGAAATGGCACAAACCAAAGAAAAGCTACAGGTGGTTGAGCCAGAGGCTTTGGGTGTTGTAGTAGAGGATAAGCACCTTGCAAAGGTTATCGAGCTATGGACCGGTATCCCTGCACAGCGAGTAGAAGAAAATGAGCTTGATAAGCTATCTGATCTGGAAGACTCTATGAAAAAGCATATTATCGGTCAGGATGAGGCAGTAAATGCTATTGCAAAGGCTGTACGCAGAAGTAGAGTACAAATAAGCCCACGCAGACGACCAGCATCGTTTATATTTGTTGGTCCTACAGGTGTAGGTAAAACCGAGCTTGTTAAGGTGCTTGCAGAGGAGCTGTTTGACACTCCAGAAACATTAATAAGACTTGATATGTCTGAATATATGGAGAAACATGCTGTTTCTAAGATTATTGGTTCACCACCAGGCTACGTTGGATATGATGAAGCAGGACAGGTTACAGAAAAGGTAAGAAGAAAGCCATATTCTGTGCTACTATTTGACGAAATAGAAAAGGCTCATCCAGATGTACTTAATATTCTACTTCAAATCTTAGACGAGGGTAAGGTAACAGACGCTCATGGTAGAGTTGTAAACTTTGAAAATACTGTAATTGTTATGACCTCAAACGCAGGTAGTGCAAAAACAGAGCACGCACTTGGCTTTGGTAAATCAGAAGAAAATGCTAACAGAGAAAAGGTTTTAAAGGCTCTGCGTGAATTTTTAAGACCAGAGTTTATTGCAAGAGTAGATGATATTGTAGTATTCAGAAGCCTTGACGAAAATGACTTTAAAGGTATTGCAAAGCTTGTTTTAGATGAATATGTAGAGTCATTGTCAGAAAAGGGTATTGCCTTTGTTTATGACGAAAAGGCCACTGAGTTTATCGCAAAGAAATCAGCAGGTGGCAAAAGTGGTGCAAGAGATATTCGCAACTTTATTCGTCACAATGCTGAGGATAAAATCGCAACAGAGATTATCAAAAATGGCGAGGGCGTATT
>JAXJJE010000363.1:0-2640 GCA_036298405.1 Acutalibacteraceae bacterium | reverse complement strand
GCCTTTTTATAGCTGTTTTCTGAAAACACTCTATAAGCTGCGTTTATGATTCTACGCTGTTTTTCTATTGGAAGTGCGAAAAATTTATCGTTCATTATAATCCTCCTTATTGTATACATCGGTCAACGCAAGTGTATTATATACCCGTTGACCGTTTTTGAGAAGACCCCTGTAAAATAAACCACGGCAAGAAGAAAAATTTCTCCTTGCCGTTATAATGCTATGTTATTTTATCAGATTTTAATTCCCGATGTTTTATGATCAATAATTTGTATATTCCCACACCAATTAACACGATTGCATTTGCATAAAACAGGACACATATATCCTTTACAAAAAGCCAGAACACATATATCGGAGTACCCAGAAGCATAGGTGCAAAAATTAAAAGCAGTGGTAAGCCTATATGAATAATAACATTAATCACAATAGAAGTTCTCTTCCCTTTTTTGTTGTCTCTATTAGCTGTTACAATAGAGAATATGCTTATAAAGCAAAGCAGTAAGCATATTACATCAATTGCCAAATGAAGTATTAAATATAAATTGGGTAAATCCTGTCGTTCTTCACCTATAAGTGGGTTCACCATATTTGCAAGCAGGTTATTGGTTACAAGATAATCATTCATATTAACTAGAACAACTACTGCAATACCTTCTTCTGGAATAATAAACATATTAGAGGTATAATTTTCTACCAAACCAGCATGCCATATAACTGGTTTGCTGAACATTTCAGTTGAATAATTCCAACCCATTCCGTAATAAGAGCCTTCATCAGCAGGAACATTATCATAAAACATATTGTTTATACTTTTTTCACTTAAAATGTTTTCTCCACCATTTAAATACATCTGAAGATATTCACCCATATCAGAAGCACTTGCTGATAAATAACCAGCAGGAACATTTGTCCACATTCCACTTTTTATTTCGTCTGGGTAGTCTGGCTTTCCTTTTACAGGAATTCCAAAATAATTTCTATAGCCTGGAATCAATCCGTTTTCTTCACTCTTTTCAAGAGTTGCTGCCGAATGTGTCATACCTAATGGTTCGAAAATATTTTTGGTTATATATTCTTCGTAGGTTTGTCTACTTACAGATTCAATAATTAGTCCCAGCAGACCGTAATTAGCATTTGCATATATGTATTTGCCGTATGAATCTGTGCTTTCCAAATCACCAAATGTTTGAAACGCTTCAATCCCACTGGTTTGATTAAGCAGGTCTCTTACAGTGATTTTTTCACAATCAGAGCTGTCAACAAACCATTCTGTTGCATTAATATATTCTGAAACAGGCTTATTCAAATCAATTTTATTTTCTTCTACCAGTTGCATAATTGCTACTGCTGTAAAGGATTTGCTCATAGAACCAATAATAAAAGGGGTATCAATACTATTACAATTTCCGTAGGTTTCCTGAAATAAAACGCTATCTTTATCAACCACCATAACGGCCATTCCTGGAATATGATGTTTTTTTACATCGTCAGCAAGTTGCTTGCTGATTTTATCATAATCTGGTGATGATGTTGCATATACACTAACACAATTCACATTGACTATAAAGCATAATGCAAATATTAATACAAAAATTTTTAAATACTTTTTCATAATTTGCTATTTCCTCATTCTCTGCATATAAAATATATACTTTATAATGCTCACAAATATATACCATATTATACTGCTCATTGCTGATTTTGTCTATTGCTTAAAATACCTGTAAATAACATACTTTGAGTAACGAAACAAAAATATTCTCTCTAATCTTCATATTTTAAGCTGTGTACATAGGACAAGCTTTTGAATTAATATCATCTGCATAAATCGCCGATAGAATGTTAGTGTACAAGCTCTTTTTCTAAATTATATTTTTACTCTTCCAATAATTTAATACACCTGAATATTCCGTTTTGTTTTTAATAACAAACGGTTTGATTCCTATGTTAAATATTATAAGGTGCTTTATGCTTTGTGATATATACCTGTGCTTTGTTTTAATATCTAGGTATAGCTTATTAGCTGTTTTTTGTATATGCTGATTCAGTTTTTCTTTTTTATCAGAATTATTAATATAGATTTTTCTATATACTAAAGTTCCAGTAATGTTTGCACCGGAATACGAAGTAATCCTGTTAAGTATTTTTGCAGTATCTGTTCCACCATAGTTTTCGTAGGTAGCAACATTTATTACATATTTTCCAGAAAGCAACTGTTCCATTACAAAATGTCCTCTATCTATAATTGTCTTCATCTGTGCCGATACATTGCTTGCATAGGTTGGTGAACCAAGAATAATTCCGTCAGCAGTAGATATAGTAGCCGATAAAGCTTCTAAATCATCTTTATATATACATTTTCTAGCACTGTTCTATATAAGGAATTATATAGTCGTTTATTAGCTCCATACGAGCCTTAGGATTATATACCAATGAACAGGTCATACAGATAACGGCATCTATTTCTGGTACAACTGTCATAAGAGAACCACCTACACCATTGGCACAGAATGAATCATACTTGCCTGTATTGTATTCTTTTCTGATGATTTTTATTGTTTTGTTTTTTGGATATATCCACCAAAGATAGCCATAGCCCTCTTCCCTTTCAGCTAACATCTGCTCAATATATTCCTC
>JAXJJE010000362.1:0-6201 GCA_036298405.1 Acutalibacteraceae bacterium | reverse complement strand
TTACGCTTGAGTGTCTGCTACGCAGTCACTCAAGGAAGAAAGCACAAAAGAACGACTAAGCGAGGGGGATTCCATAAGGGGGACTTTGTCCCCCTTTGGTCGTGTGGGGAGGGTTAAGGGAGGGGATTTCGAAATTCCCTCCCTTACAATCTTTGCTTACTTTCTTTTGTAAGAAAGTAAGAGCCCGTACGGCTTGAGTACTATTAAAATAAAAGCTTTAATAATAAAATTAGTTTGTAAGAGTATAAAATCTAAGCTTGCAATAAAAGCAAGAAAGACACCGACACATTACATGTGTCCCATATAAAAAATACTTTGAACAAGTACAAACTGATTATAAACAATAAAACTATAGCGTTACGCTATACAGCACCCAGAGTGCAACTCTGCCCAACAAACTACAATTTATCTTTTACAAAAGGAGTGAGCTTATGGATAAACAGCTTTTTAATGTAACCGGTATGACCTGTGCTGCGTGTAGTGCACGGGTTGAAAAGGCTGTAAAGCACCTTGAAGGTGTACAGGCTGTGTCGGTTAACCTACTTACAAACAGTATGGAGGTACGCTTTGACAGCAACATCATTACACAAAACGATATTATAGCAAGCGTTACAAAAGCAGGCTATGGTGCAAGCCTTAAAAATAAAGCTAAAGAAAGCAAAAAAGAGCCACAAACAGCCATTGACGAGGTAACAAATGGCAAACGCAGACTTATAGCCTCGCTTGTTTTTCTGGCACCATTATTCTATATCTCTATGGGGCATATGCTGGGTATGCCAATACCAGATTTTATGCACGGCACAGAAAATGCACTTATATATGCGTTTACGCAGTTTTTATTAACGATACCTATTGTGTTTATAAATTTTCGTTACTTTAAAAACGGATTTAAAAATCTTTTCAGACTAAGCCCAAATATGGATTCACTTATCGCAATAGGCTCGGCGGCTGCCATAGTATATGGAATTGTGGCAATTTACAGAATCGGCTGGGGTTTAGGTCACAATGATATTGAGCTTGTAAAACGCTACTCAATGGATTTATACTTTGAGTCAGCTGGTACAATTTTAACACTTATAACACTTGGCAAGCTTTTAGAAAGTAAGGCAAAACGCAAAACCACAGACGCTATTACAAGGCTTATAAATCTAAGACCACAAACTGCCCTTGTTATTCGCAATGGTAACACAGAAGAAATACCAATCGAAAGCGTTTTAGAGGGTGACATTATTGCTGTAAAATCAGGTAGTACAATACCGGTTGACGGTGTAATTACAAGTGGTAGCTGTACAGTAGACGAGTCGGTTATCACTGGCGAAAGTATGCCGATAGAAAAATCACAGGGTGATAATGTTATAGGTGCAACCATAAATAAAAATGGATACATAGAAATAAAAGCAACTAAGGTTGGGCAAAACAGCACATTAAGCCAGATTATCACGCTTGTAGAAGAAGCCTCTGCTACAAAAGCACCCGTTGCCAAGGTTGCCGACAAAATAAGTGGTGTGTTTGTACCTATTGTAATTTCTGTTGCAGTTATTTCTGCTATTGTGTGGCTACTGCTTGGTGCTGGTGTTGAGTTTAGCCTTTCTACCGGTATAGCTGTGCTTGTAATATCTTGCCCTTGTGCTCTTGGTCTTGCAACACCTACTGCTATTATGACTGGCACAGGCAGAGGTGCACAAATGGGTGTGCTTATAAAATCAGCCGAGGCGTTAGAATCTGCCGGTAAAATAAATACCGTTGTACTTGATAAAACCGGCACAATAACTATGGGCAGGCCACAGGTTACAGATGTTATCGCTGTTAATAGTAATCTTATAGATATAGCCACATCAATCGAGAGCTTTTCTGAGCATCCTTTAGCAAATGCTGTGGTTGAATATGGTAATTCAATTGGATATAATGCCGTTGAGGTTACAGACTTTACTAATTATGGTGGTATGGGTGTATCAGCCATAATAAATGGTACAAAATTTTTTGCTGGTAATCAAAGGCTTATGCAAAAGAACGATATAGATATATCTGCACACAGCTCTCAGATTGACAGCCTTGCCTCAGACGGAAAAACACCACTTATTTTTGCTGATAAAAACGGTGTTATCGGTATAATTGCAGTTGCAGATGTTATTAAAGAAAGCAGTAAGCAGGCTATTAAGGAATTACAAAATATGAATATAGATGTTGTTATGCTTACAGGTGACAACACAGCAACAGCCAACGCTATAGCAAAGCAATGTGGCATAGATAATGTAATTGCCGAGGTTATGCCACAGGACAAGGAAGCCACTGTGCGTAGCTTGCAAAGCAAAAGCAAATTTGTTGCAATGGTTGGTGACGGTATAAACGACGCACCTGCACTTGCAAGAGCTAACATTGGCATAGCGATTGGTTCTGGTACAGACATAGCCATAGACTCTGCCGATGTTGTGCTTGTTAAAAGCAACCTTACAGATATAGTAAGGCTTATACAGCTAAGTAAAAAAACAATGCTTAATATTAAAGAAAATCTATTTTGGGCATTGATTTATAATTCTATAGGAATACCACTTGCAGCAGGTGCGTTTTACAACATTTTAGGCTGGAAGCTTAACCCGATGTATGGTGCAGCTGCAATGTGTGTAAGCTCGGTTTGCGTAGTGCTTAATGCTTTAAGGCTTCGCAGATTTAATCCAAAATTCAAATATACACAGGTTGAAAACGGTAAGGCAACTGCCACCGTAGAAGTAAATACAATTACAGAAACAAGAGAGGAAGAAAAAATTATGACAAAGACAATTATTATTAACGGTATGATGTGCCCACATTGCTCGGGTGCAGTAGAAAAGGCATTAAATGCAATTGAAGGTGTAACAGCTACAGTAGATTTAGCAAATAAATCTGCAACCGTAACAGGTAATGTAGACAATGATGTGCTTATAAAGGTAATTACAGACGCTGGCTATACTGTAGAGGAGATTAAATAATGCAGTGTGATTGCCAGAAGGTGTCTAACCTTTTAAAAACAGCAAGAGGACAGATAGACGGTATACTTAATATGATAGAGGACGACCGTTACTGCATAGATGTAGCCACTCAGGTAATGGCAACACAGGCTATTTTAAAAAAGGTAAATACACTTATTCTAAAGGGTCATATGGAAAACTGTGTTAAATCAGCCTTCGAAAGTGGTAACCCCACTGACCGACAAGAAAAAATTGACGAGATTGTAAAGCTGATTGACAAAATGGGTAAATAATACTAAACACTATTTTAAATGGTATTTAGTATAAAAAGAGTTGGTGCAGTAGCATATAAGTACTGCACCAACTTCTTTTTTACTCAAAAAACAGCCCCACAGGTAAGCAATACTGCATTACCTATGGGGGGTATAAACTAAGTATTTAATTTAATTGCAAGGCTATTATCCCTTAACAGCACCTGCTACTATACCCTTAATAATATACTTCTGACAGAACAGATAGAATACAATAATAGGAATAATTGAAAGAATAATCATAGCCATCATATTAGCCATATCAATAGAGCCATAGCCACCTCTCAGGTACTGAATAGCCATAGGAAGTGTTCTTGTCTCTGTTGAGCCTAACAGCAGATAAGGAAGCAGATAGTCGTTCCATATCCACATTGCGTCAAGAATAGCTACTGTAATAGCTGTTGGCTTCAATATTGGGAATACAACTAAGAAGAATGTTCTTACAGGGCCACAACCATCTATCATTGCAGCCTCCTCAATCTCAAGAGGTACACCCTTTATAAATCCAACAAACATAAATACAGCCAGACCAGCACCAAAGCCAAGGTATACAAATATAATACCAAACATATTTGCAAGATGTAGCTTGAATGCAATCTGTGTCATTGGGTACATTACCATCTGGAATGGTACAATCATAGAGAATGCACACAGCAAATAAAGCAGCTGTGAATACCACTTTTTAACTCTTACGATAAACCATGCACACATAGATGTACACACAACAAGTAACAGCACTGAAAATACTGTTATAAATACAGATGTAAAAAACGCTGGGAACAGGTCTATTTTATCTGCACCCTGAATGTAGTTATCAAGACCTACAAAGGATTCTTTGTTAGGGAATGCAAATGGTTCTGTACCTAAATAAAGCTTACCCTTGAATGAATTCATAAGAACCAATAGAATTGGCATTATAAATGCTGCTGCAAGTATAATAAGCAAAATAAGGAACGGTACATCCTTTGCTTTCATTTTTTGCTTTGGTGCTTTAGGCTTAGCACCTGTTTCTTTTTGCACAGCCTTTACAGCCTTTTTAGGCTCGTGATTACCTGCTGGCTTGTCGCCTACTACAGGCTTTTGAACAATAATATCAGCCATTAGCTTTCTACCTCCTTACTTCTTGTAAAGTAAAGCTGAGCTAAAGCAATAACTGCAACAATCACAAAGAATACTACAGCCTTTGCCTGACCTACACCAAAATAGCCTGATCTGCCATAGAAGGTGTTATAGATATCAAGTGCAAGCATCTGTGTCTGCTTACCAGGTGCACCTGCTGTAAGAGCAAGGTTCTGGTCGAACAGCTTGAATGAGTTTGTAAGTGTAAGGAATGTACAGATAGTAATTGAAGGCATAACCTGTGGAATAGTAATCTTTGTCAGCTTCTGCCAGTTTGTAGCACCGTCAATATCAGCAGCCTCCAGCAAGTCTGGCGATACATTCTGTATACCGGCTATGTAAATAATCATCATATAGCCTATCAGCTGCCAGTTCATAAGTATTACCAATCCCCAGAAACCATAATTAGCGTCGTATGTGATTGATACATCAAAGTATGACAACACACCATTGATAATCATCAGCCAGATATAACCAAGTACGATACCACCAATAAGGTTAGGCATAAAGAATATTGTTCTGAAAATGTTAGTACCCTTTATTCCCTTTGTTAAAAGTAACGCAAGTAAAAAAGCAATAACATTTATAGTGATAACAGACACTACTGTAAATCTTACAGTAAACCACAAAGCGTCTACAAAAGCAGTATCAGCAAATGCTTTTTCATAGTTGCTAAATCCAACCCACTTCATTTTATCAAAGTCCAGAGCTCTGAACTTGTTAAAAGACAAGTAAATACCTGTTAAAAATGGTGCAATAAACGAAATGATAAACGCTACTACTGTAGGTAATACAAATAACGGAAACCATTTTTTAATTGCGTTTTGCATTGTATTACTCCCCCTTTTTTAATATAAAATATAAACTCCCACACCCCTAAGGATGTGGGAGTAATAGGACATATTAAATAATCTTAGTTAAGTGATTATTCAGCCTTTAGGCTAACCTCTGTTGCCCAACCATCCTTTGTTTCTGTAACAAGAGCGTTCCACTCTTTCTGTCCCTGAACATACTCAAGAAGATCTGCACCTAGGTCTGATTTCCACTGCTCACTTGGCATACCGTTGAATGTCCACTCTACAGAAGAAACGCCATCCTTGCTCATCCAGTTTAGTACTTCTTTAGCAAGTGGATCGCTTGGCTTCTCGTCGTCAGCAAATGTTGTAAATGGAGCGATAAAGCCTAGATCGTTTACAACAGCCTTCTTACCATAGTCAGATGAGAACAGCCACTCTAGGAAGTCAATTGAAGCCTGCTGAACAGCTGGATCTACATCCTTGTTGATAGCGAAGTAGTTCTCTGTACCTACGCATAGACCCTGAGCCTCTTCACCCTCTACACCTGTGTAGATTGGTAGGAACTTAATGTCTTCCTCAGCAACAACATTACCCTTAACGCCTGAAACCTGTGACCAAGCCCAGTTACCGTTCTGAATCATAGCTACATCACCAATAGCGAATTCGCTCATTGACTCGTCAACTGTCTTAGAACCTAGCTTGTTCTTCTCTGTGCAAGAGTTGTTTGTATATAGATCGAAGATGTTCTTGTAGTTGTCAGCATATGTAAACTGTAGCTCTGTAGCGTTCAGTGCGTTAACGATTGAGCTGCCACCCTCTTTGAACTCATAGTATAGAGGTAGGTTCATCAGGTGAGTCTGCCATCTCCAGTCATCACCAGTTTTTAGTGATGTTGAACCGAATACGCCCTTAATGCCAAGATCTGACTTAATCTTTGTCATATCCTCAACAACAGCCTTTAGCTTGTCATAGCTGTCGATTTCGTCCATGCTCTTATACTCTGTTGTCTTCTTGTCTGACTCAAAGTAC
>JAXJJE010000361.1:0-8412 GCA_036298405.1 Acutalibacteraceae bacterium | reverse complement strand
GTGCCGAACTCGTTAACCTTGAATGTGTACTTGCCAGCAGCTATTTCTTTTGTAGTTGAGTAAACATTAGCAGTAGCTGTCTGAGCAAGCTCTAGGTTAAGATCACCAAATAGCTTAACATTTTTAGCAACTGGCTGATAAGAAACTGTTAGCTTATCAGTAGATGTGTTGTAAGTGAATGTGTAAGTACCACCTGTAGCGTTAAGTGTTGAAGAAGACTTATACGCTACTGAGAAAGGAATAGTAGCCTTATCTGTGAATGTGTAGTTGTAGCCTAGCTCTGTGCCAAACTCGTTAACCTTAAATGTGTATTTGCCAGCAGCTAGATCTACTTTACCTGTGTAAACGTTAGCTGTTGTTGATTTTGCTAGCTCAAGATCAATGTCACCAAAAATCTTTACGCTTGCAACTGCCTTATAAGTAATTGTTAGTGAGTCAGTTGCTGTGTTGTATGAGAATGTATAAGTACCACCAGTAGCCTTAAGTGTTGAAGAAGCCTTGTATGATGATGAGTACTTAAGGTTAGAAATCTTATCTGTAAATGTGATACCAAAGCCTAATTCTGTGCCAAACTCGTTAATCTTGAATGAGTATGTGCCAGCCTTTAGATCTACAGTTTTTGTATAAACATTTTCAGAAGATTTTGTTAGATCTAGGTTAATATTTTCGCCAACAATCTTTACACCTGAGAAAGGCTTATGTGTAATTGTTAGCTTATTTGTATTTTCATCATAAGTGAATGTGTAAGTACCACCTGTAGCCTTAAGTGTTGAAGAAGACTTATATGATGGTGAGAAAGTAATAGTAGCCTTATCTGTGAATGTGTAGTTGTAGCCTAGCTCTGTACCAAACTCGTTAACCTTGAATGAGTATGTGCCAGCTTGTAGATCTACGATACCTGTTAGAGCATTTGAACCTGCTGCTCTTTGTAGAGTTAGGTTAATATCACCAAAAATCTTTACATCTCTGTTAGGTGTAACATGGTTGCAAACAACGTTGTTCTTTAGTGCAAATTTAGCACCACCTGCAGGCTGATGGTTGTTTATTAGTGTATCAGCCTTAAGATTTGTATCTACTAGATCTCTCATTCTGTAGCCGATAGCTGTTGTACTATCTGCAATAGCCTCTAGCTGAATACATACAACCTTTGTTGTCTTACCCTTGAACTTTAGACCGTTAGGGTTAGCCTCTGTAATACTTACTTCGCCGTTCTTGAATTCAGCAGCTGAAAGGTGTACACCTGGGTACTGCTCGTATGCTGCGTTTGAAGCGATAGCTGCATTAACTGCATCTGTACCAGCTGCATAACCGTAACCACCAGCAAATTTTTTGTTTGGTGCAAAAACTGCTGTGTCGTAGTACATATCAATTGTCCAACCAGCAGCATCAACTGATGTGCTAGGTAGCTCAACCTCTACCCAGAAGTTTACAAGATCACCCTTGTGAACAGTAACGTTCTTAGTTTCTGTTAGGTCAGAAGGTAGATTTGTTGGGCTTGTTGGGCTTGTTGGGCTTGTTGGAGCTGTTGGGTTTGTTGGTGTTTCACCAGAGATTGTTGCGTTTTCTGTAATAGTTACACCGTTTACAGGCTTAAAGTTTGCAACAAGGTCATTAACATTGTCATCGATCATTTCGTCGATTGTGTATGAAATAGTGAAAGTACCAGCTTTAGTAGCTTTTAGGTAAACAGTCTGTAGTGTAGTACCCTTATCTGCTGTGTATGGCTTATCAGCAGGAGCTAGAGCTGCTACTTTAATCTGACCAGCTACATCAGTGTTAACTGTTTCCATACCAATAGTTTCACCTAGTGTCTTAACACCATCACTACTTTTTGTAGTGTCTAGTATAAATGCACTTGAATCATATTTTGTTGTGATTCTATATGCACCAATGTTCTTTGTTGTGTTAGCGTCAACTGTGAATTCTACAACATCACCTGCTTTTACAGTAATCTGCTTCTGACCTGTAACATTGTTAACTGGCTGTGTTGGATCTGTTGGAGCAGTTGGCTGTGTTGGAGATGTTGGGTTTGTTGGCTGTGTTGGTTGTGTTGGTTGTGTTGGCTGTGTTGGGCCCTCACCCTTACCAATTCTTGCGAATGGAGCTGTAATGAAGTCCTCATCACTCTTCTCGAAGCTGTTGTTTTCTTGTGAGTTAGCAGCATCATCAAGATCAGCCTGATCTGTCATTACAGGATCACCAGGTAGACAGTCCATAGCTGACATACCCATTGTACCGATAAGCATTACACCGATACCGTTGTTTTGAACATCACTCTTAGTAATGCCTAGCTCGTTGTATGGAATAGAAAGCTCATAGAAGAAGTCCATTGAATCAGTCTTGTGACCCTTTGAGTTAAAGTCAACCCAAGCAGCTGATTCGTTACATACATCACCAGGTACACGATTATTGTTTGTACCGTAAGCACCGTCAATACCATAAACATTTTTGCTTAGGATACCTTTACCGTACTTCATTGTGATCTTAGATGTAGATCTGTCTAGTAGCTCTACAGGATTCAAGCCTGTGCTGTCACCACCATATACCCAAGGGCCGTTACCACCCTTAGTATTAATTGAAATTAACTTGTTAAAGCTATTTTCAAAGGTCATACCTGAATTCCAGATAGTACCACCAGTTGTAAGTGCACCATTTTTACCGATTGCAGTATCAGCCTTACCAGTATCAAATGCAATAAAGAAAGGGAACTCCTGAGTTTGCCAAAGAATGCCCTGTGATAGTGGGTAGTCATCGCTAGGAGCAACTATGTCCTGAACGTTTGTCATTTCCCACATTAGGTATACATTGTTGTCGTCATATGCACCATATAATGCGTATAAATCAACACCAAGTTCATACATCGAGTTAGGACGATATACTCTTGGGTCATCGTTTGCTGCACCCTGTGCGATAAGCATTGAACTATCCCAGTCAGATAGATCACCGTCTACAGAAATGGTTTTGTTCGCACCAAAACCTGCAGCGTTTGTTGAATAGTACTTTGCTAAGGTCGAGCCAGATTCTTCCTTAGCGATACTTGCAGCAGAGGCTGAATTATCTGCTGAAGCGTTTGAGTTATTAACAGGCACTTCTGCAGCTGCTACGCCTGTTACACTCATTGACATCACTAAAGAGGCTACCAAAGCCAGTGTTGTCACTTTTTTCAATGTCTTCATTGAATTTTTCCTCCTTTTTTTCTTCAGGTATATTAAACCAATAAATTACCCTCAATTATACTACTATGAAATTAGCATAAAAGCAATACCAATACAAAATTTGCATATATATTTTGACGGAGATTTTAACGGACAATTTTTGTTGATTTTTGCTTGTGAAAAGTAATCTTACACAAAAAAAGATGATATTATGTTTTTTTTTAAAATAAAAAGACAAATGGCGTGTAACGTTTTTGCTATATGATATAAACTTCGCAAAAAATCCCCTGATACCTAGCTTAATGCCACAGTATCAGGGGATTGATTTTGGATTTTTCTGCCTTATTTTTTGTGTTTTACATTGTTTTTATTTGCAGGTTCTTCTTCTTCAAATAAAACAATATCATCAAGAGCTGTGTCTGTTAGTGGTGTTAATAATGTAAGGTTTTTCTTTTTCTTTAAATAGAAGTGTTCAAACAAAATTAATGCCACAAATATTAGTATGCACAGCACGCAAGCAATGGCTGATACTGTAAATCCCTTTGGAACATATTTGAAGGTTACAGTGTGTTTACCTGCCTTTAAATCTACAGATACCATAGCTTCATTTGCTATTGGGTTAATTTCAACCTTTTCACCATCTACATACGCTGACCAGCCAGCTTCATAAGGTATAGATGTGTACATAGTGCCATCCTGCTTAGCAGTAATTTCACCTGTAATAGTTGAGGTTTTAAAATCTGTTATATTATAAGTTTCATCGTTTAAGGTGCTTATACCCTGCTCAAATAGTTTTTGGTCAAGTGAGCAAACCCAAATGTTACAGTTACCTGTAGTGCCCTGATTATAAGGGATAGAAAGTGTAATTTCGTCGCCCTTATTGAATACACCAAGAGAAATAATATAAGGGAATCTTATTTCGTAAGATGTATTTATTTTTGAACCACCAGAAATTGTTATCTTGTTGTTTGAGCAGTTTTCACAGCTTGTATAGGCATAAACAGGAGTGTTATCCTCGTTAACAGTATATCTTGCTGTAAATGTACCACCTGATGTTAATGCGTTACAGTAGTAGCTTGTGTTTGAGTTGATTGATACGCTGAATTCGCTACTGCTTGAGGTTGGTCTTGCCTCAAGTGGAGTGAATAATTTTTTGTTAATTCCTGTTGATTTTATGAACAGGCTGTTTTGTGCATCAAATGGAGATTGTACCAATGAACCATTTGTATCATAGTTATAATTGAAGTTCTTAATTTGTGAATCTGTCATAAAAGCAAAAGGTAGTGGGTTGTTGTTTTTATAAGAGCTTGCACCGTCCTTTTGCTCTAGCAAGGTCCAGTTTAATGTATCAGCAGCAGTTGTACGTCTGCCTAGCAGATACTTGATATTTAAGAATGCATTAGTAAGTGGAGATGTTTCGCTGTAGTAATATCTGTTACCAGCGTCCCAGCCTATCATACCCATACCATTAACAAAATTTGTAATAGACTCATTTACAGTTGATGAGAATAAAGAAACACCCTTGTAGCCGTATATACTTGAGTCGTTAATGGTGTAGTATGCCTGCATTTCCATACGATAAAAGTCGTCTGTTTCGTTTTTGTCGATATTAGCCTTAAGTGCCTGTACAGCCTCATTCTGATCTGGGTAACCATCACGAGAGGTAACACGAACAGTAGTTACGCCAATAAAAGCACCAGCATAAATTTCAACAAGCATTATTACGAATATACCAGCCGATACAACCTGCTTTGGTAATATCTTAACATTTTGCAATGCAAGTAATCCGATATATACTATAGTTATAATAGATGCACAAACAATTACAGATTTGTTTGTAACGTTACCAGAAGCATCAACTACCTGAGGTCCAACATAGGCAAATAGAATAAATACAACACCTGTAATTGTCATTACAAATATATCGCCAAAATCGATTTTATCAATTAATAAGAATGCTCTGTAAGCCATTATAATCAGAATAAAGCTTATTAAGAATGAGAATCTGTAAGGTAACATATTTGGTAGGTGGAAGCCGTGGATTATAAAGTTTGGTAGCTTGTAGATACAGCATATCATAAAGAATATAAGCACAACAGCACTTATAACCTTTTCTCTAAAAGAGATTTTGTTGCATCTGAAATAGAATGAAGAAAGCAATACGCAGATAAAGCCACAATAAATGTTAGGTAAGCCCTCTTTCTCTGTTGGCTTTGTAAAGGCTACAAGGTTACCTAATATGTCTGAAATGTATTGAAGAATGTTATCGTTATACTTCCAGTCGTAGATTTCGGTAATCTTTGGAATAGCATTTTCTATACCGTGTGTATTTTGTAAAGCAAAAACAGCAGGTATCATAAATATAGAAGCAATGCCAAGTGCTATAACCGAAAATACACCTATTGTAACAAATTTCTGGAAGAATACCTTCCAGCCTGGCTTTGATATAATCATAACTGCAATAAACATAATTACAGTAAAGATACAAACAAAGAATCCGATGTAGTAGTTTGTAAGCATTGTAAGAGCAAGTGCAACCACATAGGTTTTGTATTTACCCTCTACAAGTAAGCAGTATGTGCCTAAAACAGTTAATGGGAATAATGCGAATGCATCAAACCATATTATGTTCCAATAATATCCCATTGTGTATGCAGACAGTGCAAATAGCATTGAGAACATTACAATAGAGAAATTATTTTGCTTAAATACTTTTCTTAAGAATAAAGCTGTAAACATTCCGGCACAGCCTACCTTTATCATAAGAGCAACTGTAAGAGCCTCTCTTAAAAATTCAGCAGGAACAAAGAATAGCAGTAGGTTTAATGGGCTTGCCAGATAGTAGGCTATAAGTGCAATATAGTTAGTACCTAAGCCAGCACCCCAAGACCACAGCATAGAAGAGCCTTCCTTTAGTTTTTCCTGGAAGTTACAGAAGAACGGATAATACTGTTGCCAAAAGTCGGTTACAAGTATTTGCTTATCACCAAACGGATAAACCTCGTGAATAGCAAAACAAATACCCATAATCAAAAAAGGAACAAAAAATGCTAGTATAACAAATTTTTGTTCAAAGAGCATATCCAGAAAGCTACGCTTTTTCAGCGAGTTTTTTGGAGCAGAAATATCTATCTGCTTATTTTTTTTACTCAAATAAATCAAATCCTTTCTTTGTTTATTATTAATACCTTTGTTATTGGTACATACATTGTTTATTTTACCACTTTTAATTGATTGCGTAAACAATCAATTTTTAAAATTAACAAATTTCGTTATATACACAAATAACCTGTGTTAAATTTATGACATTTTACTTATCTCAATAATTATAGCTGTAGAAAATCGGTATAAAGTGTGCTGTCTATATTTACAGTTGAAAATAATTATAATAACATTTATAATATAACTAATAATATTAATAGATAAGGAGGCTGACGCTATGCCGATTAAGGTGCAAGCAGATTTACCTGCAATAAAAGTGTTAGAGTCTGAAAATATATTTGTAATGCCAGAGGATGTTGCTATTAAGCAGGATATAAGACCATTAAAAATAGTAATACTTAATTTAATGCCTACTAAAATAGAAACAGAAACTCAATTATTAAGATTACTTGGTAACAGCCCGTTACAGGTAGATGTAGAGCTTTTGCAAATGGCTACACATCAATCAAAAAACACATCAGCTTTGCATTTAACAAAGTTTTATAAAACCTTTGACGAAATAAAAAGCCAACGCTTTGACGGTATGATTATAACAGGTGCACCTGTTGAATTACTTGAATACGAGCAGGTTGACTATTGGGATGAGCTAAAAGAGATTATGGAGTGGAGCAAGCATAATGTTTACTCTACATTACATATATGTTGGGGTGCACAGGCTGGTTTGTACTTCCACTATGGTATACCAAAGTACCAGATGGATTATAAGCTAAGTGGTATTTTCCAACACAGAGTGTTAAACCCTAACCACCCATTAATGCGTGGCTTTGACGACAGATTTGTATTACCACATTCACGCTATACAGGTGTACACCGAGAAGAAATTGCAAAGCACCCAGAGCTGGAAATTCTTGCAACCTCAAGAATGGCTGGTGTTGCAGTTGTGTGTAGTAAAGACGGCAGAAAGTTTTTCTTGATGGGTCATGGTGAATACGACAGAAACACACTTGCAAATGAATATTTCAGAGATGTAAATAAGGGTATAAACCCTTCTGTTCCATATAATTACTTCCCAGAGGATGACCCACAGGCAACTCCACCACTTACATGGAGAAGTAACGCTACAATGCTTTTTACAAACTGGTTGAATTACTATGTATACCAGAAAACTCCATATGACCTTGAGGATCTGAAGAAGATGTTTGAGTAATACAGCTAATTTACGAAGTAAATTGATTGTACCACCCTTTTAAAAAGGGTGGATATAAACTGTAAGCTTAGCTAAAATTTTTCTGTGATAAATTTTGATTTGTGGTGACTAATAATGAAGGCTATATCAATCAGAAATCCATACGCACACCTGATTATGTGTGGCGAAAAAGAGTATGAGTTCAGAAGCTGGAAGACTGATTACAGGGGTGATTTATTAATCTGTAGCAGTGCAAGCCCAAAAATCGTAAATACAATAAGTGGTCACGCTTTATGTGTAGTAAGGTTAAATGATGTTATCGAAATGACAACAGAAAATTGTCGTGAATATGGGCTTGGGTATAATGATTTAGTAGGTGGAAAGCTATACGCTTGGCAATTAACCGATTTACGAATTATAAAGCTATTTCCGGTAAAGGGTAAGCTGAATTTTTACTATGTAGACGATGAGTTGATAGAAATAGTAGACAATGGTGACGATAGCCTGACAGAGGAAGAAGCACTGGAAATGTACAAAGCATATATTGAGCCATTGTTATATAAAGGCAAGATAAAGAATAAATCTTGAAAGAAAAACAGTTTTTAAAATTAACCATAATATTTGGAGGTACTAAACTATGACAGAAATGGAAAAAATGGGACAAAAGGCAAAGGAGGCAGCAAGCGTGCTTGCTGTTGCAGGCAAGCAGAAAAAGCAGGCTTTGATTGCCATTGCAGATGCACTAATTGCAAATAAAGACAGAATTATTGCTCAGAATGATATTGATATTAAGAATGGTAAGGAAAATGGCCTTACAGACTCTTTGCTGGATAGACTAAAGCTTACCGATGATAGAATAGAGGGTATGGCACAGGGTGTGCGTAAGGTTGCAGACTTTGATGACCCTAT
>JAXJJE010000360.1:0-3055 GCA_036298405.1 Acutalibacteraceae bacterium | reverse complement strand
TTTATATGACAAATAAAGTTGTCATATCTAAAAACAAAAGAGGAGGGTATACACTTCTCTTTTATTTTTTAAATTCTGTTGACAACGAAAGTTGTCAGTGATATAACAATCGTGACAAGAATAATTGTCATTTTGAGAGGAGAGATAAAATGCCACTATATAACAAGCTTAAAGAGTATAGGGCAAAGCTTGGTGTAAATCAACAGCAGATGGGTGCTCTTGTTGGTACATCAAGACAAACCATAAGCCAGATAGAGCGTGGTGATTATTCGCCATCAGTAACACTTGCTTTAAAAATCGCTAAAGTGTGTAATGCAACAGTTGAGGATATTTTTAATTATGAGGAGGATAACGATAATGAGTAAGCAGAAAAAGGGCAATAGTAAAATGACTAGAAAACCAAAAGGTCTTTTGGGTAGTGTTATTATCTGGATAGCAATGGGTGTTGGATTAGGTTTTGTTGGATATTTAACTGGTTATCTTATTAAAGCAATTGAGAAGTCAGGTATCAATTTTAATGGTATTATCGATAGCGAGAAATTTTATAATAATACTTGCTGTGCTATGCCTTTCATATTTGCAGGTATTCTGATTGTAGCAGGTGGTATAAGCTATATGTATCTATTAAAGGCAAAAAAAGGCTTTAATAGTTGGGACGGTGAAGACGAGGATAGCATACATAATGTGGAGCAAATGATTTCTAAATCGTTAATTGTAAGTAATACAGCAATAATTTTAGAAATATTCCTTTTATCAATAGCTATTTTCTTTTTTGAATCTACAAAGATTACGTTAAATGAAAATGTTCTTGGTATTTGTGCTGGTTTAACAACAGCTTTTTTAGTAGTAGGTATAATTTGCTATGTGGCTATTCAAAGAGGTTGCGTAGAGCTTGAAAAGAAGATAAACCCTGAGAAAAAGGGAGAGGTTCTTGATATAAACTTCAATAAAGACTGGGAAGAGAGCTGTGATGAAGCAGAAATTATAATGATTGGTAAGGCTGCATATAAATCCTTTAAGGTTGTCAATTTTACCTGTGTACTGCTTTGGTTGATTGCTTTTGTAGCTCAGTTTGCGTTTAAAACAGGCATTTTCCCTGTATTACTTGTATCAATTATATGGGCAGTTTTAACTCTTTCATATCAAATCGAAGCCTATAAGCTTGATAATAAAAAGTAATTATCATACAAGTAATAACACGATAACTACGAAAAAATTCTATAGAATAGTATTATACGGATATGCTGAATTAGCTCATCATATCCGTAATTTTTTCATCTAAAAAAAGACAACCTATTAATAATAAATAGATTGTCTTTGAAATTATCTGTAATATTTACTTATTTAAAATAATATCGCAAATTCTGTCTACATCGCTTAGTGGTAAATCTGGATATAATGGTAATGTTAATACACTCTGGCTTATTTTTAAAGCAACAGGTGTATCATTAGCATCGTATTTATCGCAGTAGCAATCAAATGTATTGGTTAATGGATAAAAATACTTTCTGGAGTAAATACCGTTTTCTGAAAGTATATTAAATATATCATCTCTGTTTTTACCAAATAGCTCTTTGTCAATTACTATAGGGAAGTATGCATAGTTAGAAATTACATCGTCCTGAATAGGAGAGAGCTTTATGCCATCAACACCAAGCAAATGTTCTCTGTATCTTTCTACAATAGCTTTTCTCTTGGCGATTTCTTCATCAATATGCTTTAGGTTACACAGTCCCATTGCAGCACAGAATTCATTCATCTTTGCATTGGTACCAATACCACTTACAGTTTCAGGTCCTCTTATTCCGAAGTTTTTAAGATTATAAATTTCGGAAATAAATGCCTCATCATTAAAGCATACAGCACCACCCTCAATAGTATTAAATACCTTTGTAGCGTGAAAGCTGAAGCAAGATGCATCGCCAAAGCAACCAATACCTTTACCTTTATATTTAACACCAAAAGTATGAGCTGCATCGTATATAACCTTTAGGTTGTGCTTCTTTGCGATTTTTTCAATTTCCTCAACATTACATATATTGCCATATACGTGTACAGGAATAATTGCAGAGGTTTTTTCTGTAATAAGCTCCTCAAGCTTTGTTACATCAATAGTGTAATCATCTGGGTTAATGTCGCAAAAAACGGGTGTAAGACCATTACGGACAATGGCGTGTGTTGTCGAAGCAAAGGTGAAAGGAGTAGTTATTACCTCTCCTGTTAAACCCATAGCTTGCATAGTAAGCTCCAAAGCCATATGTCCATTTGTGAGTAACTCAATATTTTGAATATCGAGATATTCCTTTAATTCTGCTTGCAGCTTTTGGTGCTTGCATCCCATATTGGTAAGCCACTTGCTTTCCCAAATATCCTGAATTTCTTTTATGTATTCATCTATAGTAGGCATAGATGATTGAGTGACTAAGATAGACATTTTTATCAGTCCTTTTTATAATCAGAATCTAGTAGTGAATATATACACACATCGACGAAATCTCCGTTTTTGTAAAAAGCCTTTCGTTTAATGCCCTCTAAAACAAAACCAAGCTTTTCGTATAAATGTCTAGATCTAGAGTTGTTTTCTAATATCTCTATTTCAATACGATGTAGATTTAGGTTAAAAAAAGCGTGTTCAAGCATTTTTGTAGATGCAAAACCACCTATTCCACAGCCTTGTTTAGCAGAGTCTCCAATCATAATGTGGAATTCTGCCGATTGATTCAGATGGTCTATGTTTGTTAAACTTGCTAGCCCTACGATTTGATCTTCGTTGTCAACGATAGAACATCTAACATTATTTTGTCTGTTGTTCATATAATTGTTAAACCAACGCTCTTCTGTTTCTAAATTTATGTACCTGAAAGGTGCACCTAAATAAGAAATTAATTCGTTATTATTTCGCCAATTGTTAATGGTTTGCAAATCTTTCTTTTCAAGTTCTCTTAATTTATACATTTTATCACCTGTTCTATTAAATAAATTATATCTTCTTTATATTTTTCATAATAATAATCGAGAATATCATCATTTATAAAAATATGACTTTGATTTTGTC
>JAXJJE010000359.1:0-5811 GCA_036298405.1 Acutalibacteraceae bacterium | reverse complement strand
GTGCTACAGTTGCTTGTGCAGTTGCAGTTTACGAGGCTACAAAATAATCTGCTTTATTATTCAGATAATTTTGAATAGTAAAATTCAATAAATATATGTAAGACACATCATTTTTGATTTTTCAAGAATGATGTGTCTCTGTTTTTATATTAAATTGAAAGGATTTTCAAAATGCAAAAAATTGATTAAGGCTTAAATAGTACAAAATTACATTCATATACTAGTTATAGATGTGGCGAAGTAAGTAGATAAAAAATGTTTTTGATAATTTTTACGGCAGAAGCTATATTTAGGTTAAATGATGGTTATACTAAACTTTATTAAATATTAGACTTCTTTACGGCATATTTTGCACCATACCTCATACTGCATCCTTGCAAAGCGATAGAATTGCTGCGGTTCAGTATTCGTGTGGCACAACATCTGCTCGCAAATTCTTGTCCGCTTTTTAACAGAGTGTAGTATTAATAATATAATCCCTATATTTTATGTTGGTTTTGATTTCAGTATGAAAAACTATAGTTTTTCTAATATTTAAAATTTATTTTTCATAAGAGAGATTTTATACTTATTGTTTAATATAGTTTTGGAAAAACTACTAATTGGAATAACAGCAGCATATTTATAGTATAAGAAAAAACAAAAAATCTTTTATGATAGTCGAAAATAAAATTTCTTATAAATTATTATTTAGACCGATAAGAGATATTGATTTTTTTATATTTATGTGCTAAAATATAAAAAAGGAGATTACTTCGTGAAAAATGAACAAATAAACATTAGGAGGACTAAAATGGTTGTTTTAAATGTAACTTTAGACAATTTCTATGCATTTAAAAATTTTAACATGAACCTAACATATCCTAAAAAAATTGTTGGTTCTTGTATAAAAGAAGAACACTTACTAAATCGCCCTAATTTTCGTTATAAAAAAATAAGTATCATTATGGGGGCAAATGCATCTGGCAAAACTTCGTTTGGAAAAATATTGATGGATATTTTTAATTTTATGGATAAAAGAAATTACAAGATAATTACGGAAGCAATTTCGGATAAAAAAAAGGAAGCATTTTTTATTATAGATTTAGCATCTGACAAAAATATTTTATATCGTGTCAAGTGTAAGATTAAAGCTTGTGAGACCGAGGAATATACATTGGATGACATAAGTTTAGAAGTTCGTCAAGAAAATATTCTTATTAAAGATAGTTATGAATCTTGTGTTAAAAAAATTGAATCAAAAGAATATGTGCCAGAAGGTAGTTATATTGATGAATTAGAAAAGATGGGACCATTGGATTGGATTTTTGAATATCCTAAGGATGTAGAACGTGTTTTACATTTTCCTAAAAATGATAAAAAATTTAAATTAGTACTTGAAAGCATTTTAAAATCATTAGACCCTTCAATTGTATCAGTTGAAACATCACGCGATGTAGAAAATTCATATGTTATTCGATTTAAAGATAAGGCTATTGTTCTACAGGATGGAGAACTTTTTAAAACCAATTTGCTATCTAGTGGTACTAAAGCGGGGGTAGAAGTGGCACCAATCATTTCTTCACTGCTGCAGGGCAAATATACATTTTATTATTGTGATGAAAAATTTACCTATATTCATAGTGATATTGAAAAAGCTGTTCTTTCATTAATGATTGATTATATTCAACCTAATGATCAACTATTCTTTACTACTCATAATATGGATATTTTGGATATGAATTTACCTAAACACTCGTTCACATTTTTTTGTAAGAGTGTGAATGGTGGTGAAAGCATGATTTCATGTATCGAAGCTTCCTCTTTATTAAAGCGTAGTACAGATTCGTTAAGAAATGCAGTAGATAATGATTTGTTCTCGTGTGCACCTTCTGTAGATTTGATTTACGGGATTGCCGAACTTTGAGAAGGGGACAAAAAATGAAAAGTAAATATATACTTTATTATGTTGAAGGTGAGGATGAGGGTAAACTTATTGAAGTTTTAAAAACTCACCTAAGAGTTATTAAACCAGGAAAAGTGCAAAAAATTAATGTTACACAACAAAAAATTACTGAAGCTCGACTTAGAATTATTAAACCTAATACAATGGTTGTTTTGATTTTCGATACAGATACCAATAACTTAGATATTCTAAAAGAAAATTTGAAAACATTAAAATCTTGTGCTACAGTTTCAGAAATAGTAACTATCCCCCAATTTCACAATTTAGAGGAGGAACTAATTCGTAGTTGTAACATAAAAAACATAACAGAACTGTTGAATAGCAAATCTAAAACTGAATTTAAAAGTGATTTTATACACGTTTCTAACTTAGATAAAAAGCTAAAAGAACATGACTTCAACATTGATCTTCTTTGGAGCAAAAAACCCGAATGTCCATATAATGAAATCCTAAATCAATCAAAAAAAATAAAATTGTAGTTACATAATACATTCTTATTATTGCTTAATATGTTAAATTTATTGATATATGTATATTGTGTGGCTCCATTATTTGCATGTTTTTTGCAAAACAAGTATTAAAAATTTGTGTTAAACGGACTTACAAGTGGATTAAATACGACATAATAAAAATATAAAAATTACCTATATAATACAGCTATATCTGATAGCACCAAAAACAACATGTTGCAAAAATCTTTGTATAGAGATACAATATGAAGGTTAAACCATAGAAAATTAAATATACAGTATAATTTTACCTATGAGTAAAAAATTCCCTCATACCTTTTTTGAAATCTGTAGAAAATAAAATTTTCAACATTTTTCAACATTAGTTCAGGACAGATAGGGATAAATAAGGATTTTAGGGTTTGAACACACTCAAAAAGTACTGTTTTTTTGGGGGAAAAAGGACTTTTAAACAGTAAAAAAGATATGAGAAAGAAAAATCCAATATTTGATGATGTGGGTAACAACCCAATGGTTGGTGCTACAGTTGCTTGTGCAGTTGCAGTTTACGAGGCTACAAAATAATCTGCTTTATTATTCAGATAATTTTGAATAGTAAAATTCAATAAATATATGTAAGACACATCATTCGGGAGTAATCTTGTTTGATGTGTCTTACTTTTTGTGTGATTTTAAAATATATGATATTATCGAATACTATATAAATAAATAGGTTATGAAAACTATATATTCTGTGCGTGTTTAGTGTAGATTGTTGTTATTTGAGTGAGGCTATGGTGTGTTGACTTATAAAAGAGTAGTGTAGTACAATACGAGTGTCAAAGCTATACTTTGGATAATAATCTTATTTTTAGAGGAGACTTAAAAATGAAAAAGCTTGCTAGTATGTTGATGTTGTTAGTGTTAGTAGTATCAATGGCTGTAGCTGGTGCTGTTTCTGCGTTTGCAACGGTAACAGAGCTACCGGCAGATTGGAACCCAACAGACTATGAATATGTTGTTGTTGCTAACGAGGGACTGTTAGGCGATTATGCCTGGCAACCTACAAACGAAGCGTTTAAGATGAAATATGACGAAACAGCTGGTATATGGTACCTTAACCTTAATGGTGTTGCTAACGAGGGTAAGGATTTTGATATATTTAATTCACCTCTTTATAGGGTTGTTGCTGTAGGCTACAATAAAGAAAACCCTATGGAATTATCGTTTACCAAGCTTGGTGTTGCTCAGGATGACAGGGATTACTCAGATGTTTATTTTGACCCAAGTGGTGATATGAAGGCTCATACACTGACAATTACATTTGATGGTCAAAAAGCAAGTAGCTTTTTAGATTCACCATATGTAGAGCTACCGATGGCAGAGGAGTCTGAATATTATCTTACTGGTAGTGCACCACTTTTTGCACCTGTGTGGTCACCAAACTGTGAAGATTATTTAATGACTAAGAGGAATGACAATACATATTCATTAGAAATTTCTGTAACAAAGGATATGTGGAATAGTGATATAGAATATATATAATGTAGCAAAAGACGGTGTATTTGATGAAAATGCAAATGCCAGATTGCATATTGAAGAAAACACAGCTTCAATTATATTTGTGTTTAATTCAGAAACAAAGACTATAGAAGCACGCCCTGTTGTTAATGATGAGTCACAATTAAATGAACCAACAGAGCATAGCACAGAGGCTTCAACAGATGAGGCTACAGCTGTTACAGCAGATAATCCAACAGACGCTACAAATCCTACAAACGCTATTACAGCTACTACAAATACCACAGCTACCACAGCTACTGGTGCTACTGTAAAGCCGGCAATGGCTTCTACGTCTGAGGGTAAGCCTGAAAATGGTGCTGGGGGAATAATTGCTATAGCTGTAGGTGTAATAATACTGGCTGGTGCAGGTGTAGTAATTATAGGGAAGAAAAAAGCGAAGTAGGCTACATTTTAAAGGTAAGTTTATGTAGTAATGCAGTAATATTAACACAAGATAAATAGTATAAACCTTTTAAGAGCTGTAGGGTAATACCTATGGCTTTTTTCTTTATGAACAAAAATAAATCGGCTTTAGTGTGCAGTTTGTAAAAGGTTACAAACTGCATTTATATAATTAATATAAATTGCTAGTTAATTTGTAATTATGTAACAAATTTAACAATTTAGTTACAAATTTGAAGTTGATATATTGACTTTAAAAAGATTGGTGTAGTATAATATGCTTACTGAAGCATAGACTTCGGAAAATAATATTATTTTTTAGGAGGAACTTTCCAATGAAAAAACTAGCTAGTATTCTACTATCATCAGCAGTAGTAGTATCAATGGCTGCTATTTCTGCTTCTGCAGAAGTAACAGAGCTACCAGCAGACTGGGATCCAACAGCTTACGAGTACATCGTTGTTGGTAACGAAGGTATTCTAGGTTCTTACGCATGGGACCCAACAAACGAAGCATTCAAGATGAACTATGACGAGGCTGCTAACCTATGGTACCTAAACCTTGAGGGTGTTGCTAACGAGGGCGAGATGTTCGACTTCTACAACTCACCACAGTACAAGGTTGTTGTATACGGTTACTCAGATAACCCATGGGACTTCTCATTCAACGAGACAGGCGTAGCTTACGGTCTAGATTCAAACTCACCAGTTAACTTTGGTGAGACAGCTGAGACAGCTGAGGTAGTAACAATCACATTTGATGGCGAGAAGACAGCTTCTTACATCGACAATCCATACGTTCCAGCAAGTGACGATCATACATACTTTGCAGTAGGTAACGAGCCACTATTCAACCCAGCTTGGGATCCAGCAGCTCCAGCTTACCAGATGACAAAGGGTGCTGACGGTATCTTCTCAGTTAAGATTGATGTAACAGAAGAGATGTGGGACAGCGACGTAGCTTATAAGGTTGCTCAGGACGGCTCTTGGGAAGTATCATACAACGATAAGGGTCTAGCTGAGGGTCTAAACTCAGACGCTATGGTTTACATTCCAGAGGGTGCAGTAGCAGTTGTTATCACATTCAACCCAGAGACACTATGTGCTGGTGCTGAGTGCGTAATGGACGGCGAGGAACCAACAGAGGCTCCAACAGCTGAGGCTACAGAGGCTCCAACAGCTGAGGCTACAGAGGATGCAACATCTGAGGCTACAGAGGCTCCAACAGCTGAGGCTACAGTAGCTCCAACAACATCAGCTACAGATGCTACAAACTCAACAGTAGCTCCAACAAACGCTACATCAAGCGCAACAAACGCTACATCTTCAAACAACAACACAAGCACAAACAACAATACAAACTCATCAGCTACAGGTAAGGTTGCTACAGGCGACAGCACAACAATCGCTCTACTTATCGGTATGCTAATGCTAGCTGGTGCAGGCGTAGTAG
>JAXJJE010000358.1:0-4138 GCA_036298405.1 Acutalibacteraceae bacterium | reverse complement strand
TCATATATATTATCGGTTAGTGAAAATATACAAAAAAATCTATACGTACTTTTATAAGGTCTACTACCGAAATTGCAATTTGTTCATAATTTATTCATATTTTTGTATTATATTATAAGTACAGTAGTTCGACAGATAACTACAAATAAATTAGTTTTTCTCATTTTTTCTTCTTATATATTCTCATACAAAAGCATTGCAGTTTTGCAATGCTTTTGTTTTTTGTTTAGATGATTACAATAAAAAACTTATTTATCGTAATCATCTAAAAACGAAACCTCGGTGCCTTCTTTATGATAGCTTATAATGGTAGAAAGGTTTACATTACATACACTGTTAAATATATTATATTCCACAAGTGGATTTACCTTTTTAAGCTGTGCAATAAGCTCTTTTATTTCAGCTCGTTTAGATATATGCTCACCATTTGCTTGTAATTCCTTTTCTGTTAGGGTACAGGCACAGGCTATAAATTCAAGCTCGTTATATCGTACCCAATTACTTATATCGCTTTCACGTACCATATATAATGGTCGAATAAGCTCCATACCCTCAAAATTAGTACTGTGTAGCTTTGGCATCATAGTTTGTAGCTGTCCACCATAAAGCATACCCATAAAGATAGTTTCGATTACATCATCATAATGATGACCAAGTGCAATTTTATTACAACCAAGCTCCTTAGCGTATTTGTAAAGATAGCCTCTACGCATTCTTGCACATAAATAACAAGGGCTTTTTTCAGTTTTATCAACCACATCAAAAATAGATGTTTCAAAAATCCTTACAGGGATATTGAGTAATTTACAGTTAAACTCAATTTTTTCTCTGTTTTCTTTGTTATAGCCAGGGTCCATACATATATATTCAACCTCAAAGTGCGTTTCGCTGTATTTTTGTAAATACTCTATACATTTCGCAAGCAATACCGAGTCTTTACCACCCGAAATGCAAACGGCTATTTTATCACCCTCATTTATCATTTTGTATTCCTTAGTTCCCATAATAAATCTGTTCCATATAGGCTTACGGAATTTTTTTATGATACTTTTTTCAACTGCTGTGTGTTTATCCATAGCTTATTTTTTTCTCATATCCTTTACATTTACGGTAGTACCATCTGGTCGTTCTATTACCATATTGTCAAGCTGACCTCTCAGGCTTGCTCTGAATTCACCAATATACTCTTCACGCAAAGCCTTCTGCTCTGCAAGCTCATCTGGTGTAAGTCCAGTTGATTTTTTCTTTTTAGCAAGCTCATTTATTCTGTCTAGCTTAGCTTTTTCCATTTAAAATTCTCCTTTCCTATAATCTATCCTATGAGATTATACCACAAAGATTTACTTTGTAAATAAATATTTTGTAAATTGTTTTGATTAACAAAATGTATTGAAATTTTTGTCAATTGTGATAATATATGTATATATAGTGTGAAAGGATGATAAATATGAATAACTTTAGCTTGTTTTATCCAATGAATTATCAAAGGTCACCATTAAGAATGAGTGAAGAATCTATAAACGATTTATCACTTGATCATCTTGTAAGTACACTCACCGAGGACGCATTCGAGCAAAAAAGCATAAAGGAGCTTATGACTCAAATTGAATGTAATGCAGAGCTTATTAAATACCGATGTGATGTTTTTGAGGATTTTTTAAGATTGCCACAGCTACGCTACAGCCTTACTGAGCTACTTGCAATGCTTAATGAGCTTAAGGAGCTTGAAAAATTCAAAAAGGATAGCGATGCTTCTTCATTATGGCAAATTATAAACAGACTACGAGAAATTGACAGATATATAAATTGTATTATTTCTCTTAAGGATATCTTAGCCTCTCTTGAGCTTAGATCAGAGGGCTTGTGTTTGTTGCGTAAGATGGTTAATGACATTTATAATGACGGAGCTTTTGAACCACTAAAAATGGATATAGAAGATGCCTTCAAGCAAGCAAGACAGCTAAAAAGTGTAACAATAGGAGTAAATCTGGATGATTTGCTGAGACCTAGCAGAGCAGGCATTTTATCACTGAATAGCCAAGAATTTACCGACAGTGGTATTTTAAAACGCTTTATGGCTATTTCTACAAAGAAAGAGGGAGGAATACTACCGGGTAATGATTATGCACATCTAAGAACCTTCCATACTGCTTCATCAAAGGAGTTTAAGCTTTCTTATGATGATGAACCAACAGGACAAGATAAATTATCCAGCAGTATGAAGCATGTTGTTACAGAAATTATGGACAGAGTAGTAAGAAACCTGAAGGATGTATTGCAAAAGCACGTAAATGTTAATGGCTATGCGTTTATTTCACTTATGCCAGAAATAGTTTTTTATATTCGTTGGGCAGAGCTTATCGAAAAAATACATTCAAAGGGATTGCCACTTTGTAAGGCTGAAATTTTACCTGTAGAAAATCGAGAAATACACGCACGTGATATTTATAATCTTAAGCTTGCAATAAAGGCAGTAAATGGTGAAAATCTTAACATTATTACTAATGGATTAGATTTTGACGATGAAACAGGCAGAATTTTTATTCTTACAGGTCCTAACCGTGGTGGTAAAACAACAATTACACAGGCACTTGGTATTGCTGTATTAATGGCACAGTGTGGTATATATGTACCTTGTGTAAGATTAGCGTTCAGCCCTTGTGATAATATCTATACACATTTCCCAGCTGACGAAAACGAAACAGTAGATCTGGGCAGACTTGGTGAGGAGTCAAAACGTCTTTCAGAAATATTCGGCAAAGCTAGTAAATACAGTCTGTTACTTCTTAACGAAAGCCTTGCAACAACAAATGTTACAGAGGGTGTATATATTGCAACAGATGTTATAAAGGCTATGCGATATTTAGGAGTAAGATGTATTTTTAATACACATATGCACGAGCTTGGTGCAAATGTAAGAATAATGAACGACGCCGTGAACGGAGCTTCGAAAATCGAAAGTATGGTTACAGGCGTAGAAAATGGAGAGCGTTCATTCAAAGTATATGTAAATCCACCACAGGGCTTAAGCTATGCAAGAGATATAGCACTAAAATATGGTGTTACCTTTGATAAAATAAAAGAAACAATAGATAATAAGTAAAATAATTGTATATTTGCCACTAAACAAAACGTTAGTTTGCGTTCAATTTACAAAAATGTAATTTTAAATAATATATTATGGTTGAAAAAGAGTTGCAATATATGTTATAATAGATAGCATAATTGGAAAGTAGGTGTTAATATGGCTGATTTATGCTACGGTTGTATGAAAGAATTGCACGACGAGCAGGTTTGTCCTCATTGTGGTTTTTCACAGGATGCTGTGCAGGCGTCACATTTTCTGCCATTAGGTGCAAAGCTTGAAAACAACAGATATATAGTAGGAAAAGTGCTGGATAACAGATCAGATAGTGCCAGATACATTGGTTATGATCAAAAACGTAAGAAAACAGTTACTATAAGAGAGTTTTTACCTAAGGATTTATTTACCCGTTCAGAGAACAGTGCAGTTGTTACTGTTAAAAAAGAAAATGGTAAAAAGTTTAACGCACTTAAGCAACAGTTTATGCAGGTGGGTAATAAGGTTAAAGAAATTTCTGATTGTGACTGTGTAGTTAAGGTAGAAGCAGTTTTTCAGGATAACAATACAGCATATATCGTAAATGAATATGAAGATGTAATTCCATTTGGTGAGTATGTTCAACGCAGTGGAGGCAGATTGGAGTGGGAGGTAGCAAGACCTCTTATTAAGCCATTGCTTGACGGACTTGTTACTATTTCAGAAAAAGGAATAGCTCACCTTGCTATTTGCCCTGCAAATCTAGTTGTTACAGCTGATGGTAAGATTAAGCTGACAGGCTTTGCTATTGAGGGTATAAGAAAGGTAGGAGGAGATTTACCTCCACAGCTATTCTCTGGCTGTAGTGCTCTTGAGCAATACGAAGAGGGAACAAAGCTTGACTCAGTAACAGATATTTATGGCTTCTGTGCTACACTGTTTTTTGCTCTTACAGGTAAATTACCTTCAGAGGCTCTAAAAAGAAAAGAAGATAGTCGCTTGCTTATGAGCACAAATGTAGCTAAAAAGCTACCACCATTTGTTATTTCAACATTAGCAAAGGGCTTGCAGATAAAT
>JAXJJE010000357.1:0-4248 GCA_036298405.1 Acutalibacteraceae bacterium | reverse complement strand
TCTGTTGGAGCAGCTGTTGGTGCCTCTGTTGGGATTACTGGATAATCAATTGTCCATGATACAACACCTGTTGTTGCATCAAAATTAATTGTTACTATTGCACCATCATATAGAACTGTATCTAAACAGTTTGGAGAACCTGGTGCATTACCCTCTGGACCAAAGCTGTTAGCCCATGAGTGGTCTTCTACTATCTTAAACTCGATATCGCCTGCTGCAACATCTGTATATACCTTCTGGTACATACCATTGCCTAGGTCTGTCATATCATTATTTAGCTCTGCTGGGTCCCAGTTTGCACCACATAGGTTTGCTGAACCTGCCACTGTATATACATGAGTTGCTGGTTCTGTAGGAGCCTCTGTTGGTGCTGCTGTTGGAGCCTCTGTTGGAGCAGCTGTTGGTGCTACTGTTGGAGCCTCTGTTGGAGCAGCTGTTGGTGCCTCTGTAGGAGCCTCTGTTGGAGCTTCTGTAGGAGCCTCTGTTGGTGCAGCTGTTGGTGCTGCTGTAGGAGCCTCTGTCGGAGCTGCTGTTGGAGCCTCTGTTGGAACCTCTTTTGTTTCTGCGTTATAAACAGCAACATAGTATGAATCTAGCTGTGCATCAAGATCAAGTACAGCTTGTTCCATATTAGTAAAGATTTCTACTTCACCTGGCTTCTGTACTGTAAATATAATTGAAGAAACTAAACAACCGCCATCCTGTGTAAATGTACCGTTGTGTGTATTTAGCATAGAATAGCTACCATCCTCAGCCATTTCACCAGTACCAAATCCAATCAAGAAAATATCTTTCTTCATTAGGTCAAACTGCTCGTCGAATGGTGAGTAGTAAGGGATATAGCCACCTCTACCTACTTTTAGGATTTTGCACTCGTCTGGAATCAAGTTTGGATCCTCGATACCCTTTTGGTTAGGTGTCTTCTTTGTGCCTACAGGCTGATTGAAGTATGTCCATGTTACATATCCCTGAACCTGAGGGTCTGTAAGCTTTAGATAAATATCATACTGTACCTTTTCGCCTACCTTAGCAACAATTGGCTCTCTCTTGTTATCATCCATAAAGTGAAGAATAGCTGTAGCCTCTGTTGGCTCTGTTGGAGCAATTGTTGGAGCTTCTGTTGGAGCCTCTGTAGGAGCCTTTGTTGGAGCTTCTGTTGGAGCCTCTGTAGGAGCCTCTGTTGGTGGCTCTGTTGGCTTCTCGATATCAACGTGACCAACCTTCTTCAAAGTTGTAGAAACAATGATATCATCTTCAATCTTACAGTTAGGGTCTGTAAGATCTGGCTTTAGTACTTGTGTTAGGGCTGTATACAAATAAGACTCGCTAGCCTCTGTTACAACCATTGTTATTCCTCTAACTACCTTTTTAGGCTTTTGGATAGAATAACCACTCTCGTCTGGATATAGAACTAGATATGAACATCTATCTTTATATGCGTCATTATCTGAGTTCCAACCCTCTTCGTTTTTCTCAAGAGCCTTTTCAGGATTACACATAGAACCATTACCTATGATGCTATAGTATTCTCCTTCTGCCTTTGGCTCTTCTCTGTCATCGCTTGTGTAGTATACATCAGAAAATTTAACAGTATCAACTGTTCCATCGGTATAAACCTTAAACGCATCCTCTGATGTTGGGTCGATTGATGTCTGGTTTACATAAATCTCACCAAGTGCTGATGCTGCAAGTGCTTGCACTTCTGAAGAATAAGAAATTTCGATGTTTACTACATCACCAACTTCAAAAGTGTAAGTGTCACGCTGTACACCTTTACCAGCTAATTCAGGGTGTGTACTTGCATCGCTGTCGTTCATAGCGTCGCCATAGAAATCATACACATGAATTGTAGCCTTATCAGTGTCAGCAGCTGATACAGGAACGCCCACACAGCACATAGCTACTACCAACATAGCAGTAAGTAGTATGCTGACAAATTTTTTCATCGGATTTTCTCCTCCCTTATAGAATTGTTAAAAAAGGCCTATTAGCCTAATTTACAGCTTGTATTATACTACAAAGCTGTTTTTTCTTCAACCGATTTTAGGTATTTCTAAAGCTAATAATATTAATTTTACAAATATTACAATTAATGAATTATATTTTGTTCATTATTTTTATCGTGCTTTATCTTGTTACAAAATTTAACATTAAATTATCAAAACATTTCCATACAGTGATACTATCATATCCATTTTCTTCTATATTTCAGCTATATAGCTTGATTTTTCTTATCTATACTTACGCCTGTTTATCAAAGCATATTACAGTATCATATTGTATTCCTTCTGACTTCACTGCCTCATCTATCGCAATTTTTATGTTAGATTCTTCTTTCTCCATAGAGTAGGGTATTACAACATCAAACACCAGCTTTGTTCTGTTTTTACCACGCACCATACGAAAATCATGAATAGACAAACACGAACCCACATTAATAATAACACTATTTACAACGCTACGCATATAATCAAGCTCTTCATCATCTGTAACTACAGGGTCCTAATGTATAACCAGGTTAACACAAAGCTTCTCCAGTCGTTCAATCTCATCAATAATATCATGGCAAACCATAGGGTCTTCATCTGCACTAATTTCGGTATGAACCGAAGCAAAGCACTTACCAGGCCCGTAATCGTGCACCAGCAAATCGTGCATTCCTACAACCTTATCATACGACAGCACAAGCGTTGATATATCATCAACCAAATTTTCATCCGTAGGCTCACCTAAAATTGGGTTTATAGTTTCTTTAGCAAGTGTAATACCCGAATATATAATAAATATAGCAACACCCAAACCTACATATCCATCTATTTTTAAGTTAAATAATTCTCCTATAATACTACCCACCAATACAGCCGAGGTTGTTATTACATCGTTTCTACTATCTGTCGATGTAGCTAGCAACGCTGTGGAATCAATACTCTTACCAAGTTTTTTGCAAAAAAGCGACATCCATAATTTCAGTAAAATAGAAACTACTAAAACAATCACACTTAATATAGATAATTCAACAGCTTCTGGTTTAATTATTTTTTCTATAGAAGTCTTAACCAGCTCTATTCCTACAACAAATATTAACGCTGACACAATAAAGCCTGACAAATATTCATATCTTGCGTGACCAAAGGGATGGTTTTTATCAGCTGGTCGTTGTGCTAATTTAAAGCCTATTAATGTAATAAGCGACGAAGATGCATCTGACAAATTATTTACTGCGTCTGCTACAATAGACACTGCCCCCGCTAATGCTCCTGCTATAAATTTAAAAACGCACAGCAAAACATTACACACAAACCCCACAAACCCAGCAAGCTTACCTATATCTGAACGCACCTTTATAGAATCTGTAGCTTTATAATTTTTAACAAATAACCTTAGTAAAATTTCTGTCATATATTATAATTCCTCTCTAAATCATACTAACTAATACACTTTTCACAATCTATGTCTATGCTAACAATCAACAATAAATACACTATACCACACTAATCATTAAAAAGTATCTATAAATTTAGTTTTTGTATTTTTCATACGACTTCTGTTCTAAACAGCGAATAAGCTTTTCTGGCAAAGTTTCATCTTACTGATATCATACCACGACAAACCTATTGAAGTCAGATGAAAAATACACTAAAAGCTGCCTAGCTGTCAGAGCTTTAACTGATACCTGATTAAACAAGTGAATAAATTATACCGACAAGATGTCTGGTATTTAATCAGATATTAGTATTAAATAGTATCAAAAATGAAACAGGCCACATTACTTATCTAAAAATAATGTGACCTGTTCTATTAAAGATTATTTACATATCTTGTATTTCTTAAATTACAACAGCACTATAGTTGTTATAACTTAAAGGGTAAGCAACCAATATAAATTTCAACGCTTATTCCATAGTTACTTTTAGTGCGTTAGTGTTCACATTGTATGTAAATGTGTACTCACCACCTGTTGCTGTCATTGTTGTTGCTGAAGCATAAGTAGCGTTGTAAGTCATATTGTTTGAATTATCAGTAAATGAATACTTACCACCCATTGGTGTACCGAACTCATCCATTCTGAATGTGTATGTACCAGCCTCAAGAGCTATTGTACCTGTGAATGTTACACCGTCAGAACTTGTAAGAACAAGAGCGTCAATGTCATCAAATGCAACCTTTACCTTTGTTGTATCAATTGGAGCATTGAACACCTTAACCTTATTTGTGTTTGTGTCAAAGAAGAATGTAAACTTCTGCTTT
>JAXJJE010000356.1:0-2801 GCA_036298405.1 Acutalibacteraceae bacterium | reverse complement strand
TAATATATAAAACTGTTGGGTAGTATGTTTTTTTAAGAAAAGCAGTGAAAAAACACTGTTAAAACTCTATAAAAATGTACAGGCTCAAGCGTAAAAATTGTAGGCTTTGCTTATATTTTTGAGTGTTGCTTATAATTGGAATAATAGCTGTTAAATGCGTTATAATAATTACGCATATAACATATAAAAAAATTTTATTGTTTGAGGAAAGGAGGAGAACTATGCCTACATTTAATCAGTTGGTTAGAAAGGGTCGTCAGGTTACAGAGAAGAAAGCTAAGGCTCCTGCACTACTAAAGGGCTGGAACTCAAAGAAGAGAGTTGCTATCGACCAGAGCTCACCACAGAAGAGAGGCGTATGTACTGCTGTAAAAACTGCTACACCTAAGAAGCCTAACTCAGCTCTTAGAAAGATTGCCAGAGTAAGACTATCAAATGGTATTGAGGTTACTTCATATATCCCAGGTGTTGGTCACAACCTACAGGAGCACAGCGTTGTTCTAATTCGTGGTGGTAGAGTTAAGGATATCCCTGGTGTACGTTACCACATCATCAGAGGTACACTTGATGCACAGGGCGTTGCAAAGAGAATGCAGTCTCGTTCAAAGTACGGTGCTAAGCGTCCAAAGGCTGGTAAGTAATCTAATTTAACCCATAGGAAAACTAATTAAAAAAGACAACTAAGATAGTTACAGTACAATACAGATGTGCTTTTATATATAGATAAGCCTCAGTATTGACACAACGGGAGTTGTCACTTTCGAGTACCTATGATATCTCAAAAATTGTGAAGGAGGGAAGTAAAATGCCAAGAAGAGGTTCAGTTGCAAAGCGTGACGTTTTGCCAGATCCACTATACAATTCAAAGCTAGTTACACGCCTTATCAACAACGTAATGTATGATGGTAAGAAGGGTGTAGCACAGAAAATTGTTTATGGTGCATTCGACATCATTAAGGAAAAAACAGGTAACGATCCTATCGAGACATTTGAGCAGGCAATGGAGAACATTATGCCTGTACTAGAGGTAAAGGCTCGCCGTGTAGGTGGTGCTACTTACCAGGTACCAATGGAGGTTCGTCCTGAGAGAAGACAGACACTAGGTCTTCGTTGGTTATCAAACTATGCAAGACTTCGTTCAGAAAGAACAATGAAGGAAAGACTTGCTGGTGAGATTCTAGACGCTATCAACGGTGTTGGTGGTGCAGCTAAGAAGCGTGACGAAACACACAGAATGGCAGAAGCAAACAAGGCTTTCGCTCATTACAGATGGTAATAATTTAAGGAGGCTATTATGGCTAGACAGGTATCTCTTGAACAAACAAGAAACATCGGTATCATGGCTCATATTGATGCCGGTAAAACTACTACAACAGAGCGTATCTTGTTCTATACAGGTATCAACCATAAGCTAGGCGAAACTCACGAGGGTGGCGCTACTATGGACTGGATGGTACAGGAGCAAGAAAGAGGTATTACAATTACATCTGCTGCTACTACATGCTTCTGGAAAGACAGAGATAAGAAAGATGTTAGAATTAACATCATTGATACACCTGGTCACGTTGACTTTACAGTAGAGGTTGAGCGTTCACTAAGAGTTCTTGACGGTTCTGTAACAGTTCTATGTGCTAAGGGTGGTGTAGAGCCTCAGTCTGAGACAGTTTGGAGACAGGCTGACAACTATAAGGTACCTAGAATGGTTTATGTAAATAAGATGGACATTATGGGTGCTGACTTCTACAGAGTTGTTCAGATGATGAAGGACAGACTAAAGTGTAATGCCGTTCCAATTCAGCTTCCAATCGGTGCTGAGGATGAATTTAAGGGTATTATCGACCTTGTAGAAATGAAGGCTCATGTTTATTATGATGACCTTGGTAAAGATGTTCGTGAGGAAGAAATTCCTGAGGACATGAAAGAGCTTGCACAGAAGTACCACGACGAGCTAATCGAGTGTGTTGCTGAGTGCAACGATGAGCTAATGGAGAAATACTTTGGTGGCGAAGAGCTAACAATAGATGAAATCAGAGCTCAGATCCGTCAGTCTACAATAGACAACGAGATGGTTCCTGTAACTTGTGGTACATCATACCGTAACAAGGGTGTACAGCTACTTCTTGATGCTGTTGTTGACTATATGCCAGCTCCAACAGATATTCCTGCTATCAAGGGTGTTAACCCAGATACAGAAGAGGAAACTTGCAGAATTGCATCAGACAGCGAGCCATTCTCTGCTCTTGCATTTAAAATTGCAACAGACCCATTTGTTGGTAAGCTATGCTTCTTCAGAGTTTACTCTGGTAGCGTAAACGCAGGTACAAATGTTTATAATGCTACAAAGGATAAGAGTGAGCGTATCGGTAGAATTCTACAGATGCACGCTAACGACAGAAAGGATATCGACACTTGTTATTCAGGTGATATCGCTGCTGCTGTTGGTCTAAAGTATACAACTACAGGTGATACTCTATGTGACGAGAAGAACCCTGTAATTCTAGAGTCTATGGAATTCCCAGAGCCAGTTATCCATGTTGCTATCGAGCCAAAGACAAAGGCAGGCCAGGAGAAGATGGGTATTGCTCTTGCAAAGCTTGCAGAAGAAGACCCAACATTCAAGGCTTATACAGACGAAGAAACAGGTCAGACAATCATCGCTGGTATGGGTGAGCTTCACCTCGAGATCATCGTTGACAGACTTCTCCGTGAATTCAAAGTAGAAGCTAACATTGGTAAGCCACAGGTTGCTTATAAAGAGACAATCAAGGCTGAAGCTGACGTTGACCAGAAGTATGCTAGAC
>JAXJJE010000355.1:0-4108 GCA_036298405.1 Acutalibacteraceae bacterium | reverse complement strand
GGATATGAAAGCTTCGAATATTGTGCAAGTAAATACAACCCAGAAAAAACATATGAGGAAGGTAACTGGCACTAAGAGAAAAGCCACTCTGAAAAGGGGTGGCTAAATTTTTTCAAAAAAAGTGAAAAAAAGTATTGACATAATAAAATATTTAATATATAATATAAATGTAAGTTGAGTTAATGATTGAAAGGACGTAAAAATGAGAGATTTTATAATTGGATTTTTAACTGGTTTTTTAATGGTGTGCGTTTATAAGCTCTTAGGCTTGAAAGTAGTCTTAGGGATTATAGCACTAATTGTCGTATTTACGATAATTGGTTACACAATTAAAAAAGTTGGTATTTAACATAAATTGAAAGGACAAGACAATGATGGGAAAGATTACAGTAGGAAAATTAAAAGAGCAGTTGAAAGAAATTATTGAAACGCTCGATGAATATGAAGACGATTATAAAATAAGACTTGAGCCAAACACTTATTTTCTTGGAGCTTGCCACAGTTTTCTCGGATTAAGTGGATATGATGGCGGATATCTAAGCCTTGATAACATAGAAGAAAGTATTATAACAGAAATATAAAAAAGTTAAAAAAACGTATTGACATATAGAAAATATTATTATATAATAAAGATGTAAGAGAGAGATATTTATTGAAAGGACAAGACAATGAATAGTACAGAACAAAAAATTTACGATGTGACAAATGCTTATCTTGGTATAGGTCACAAAAATATTTCACAAGAAGAAGTAGACTGCGCTTTTGAGAAGATTTTGCCAGTTTTTGAAGATGAACTTCAAAACGCTAGCTTTGTAGAGATAAAAGCAAACTTATATGACTTTTGGGGAATTGAATATGACAAGAACCATATACTCGTTCCTATGCCAGTAAACAGAAAAGCACAAGCAGAATATAACAAACGTTTTGGGATTGAGGAGTAAGAACAATGGGTGATAGAGCTATAATTACAAGTTGGGATGTTAATAAGTCTAATATGAACAAGAAAATAGGTATTTACTTACACTGGAGTGGATATGAAGAAAAGGTTAAACACTTCTTGGCATTAGCAAAACAGAAAGAAATAAGAGGTTGTGATTGTGACCCTCAATATTGCTGGGCTAGATTAGTGCAGATAATCGGAGATGAGTTTTCTAAGACTGGAAATAATGACTTATCTTTAGGAATAGGGATTGTAAGCAACCTTGATTGCCACAACTACGACAACGGTGTTTACTATATTGACAATGAATTTAATATAGTAGACCACACAGATGGAAGCGAATTGGAGTAAGACAATGATTAAATCAAAAGAACTTGAATGGATTATGAGCAACTGCTATGGCACAGAAAAATGGTATAGATATTTTCCTCAGAACAAATTTTTATACACAGACGGAGTCAAGATATTTTGTGAAAATGCGGAAGCTTATTGGTTTTTAACAGAAGCGTTCTTGATGTGTTGCAAGTTACCAGAGGAAAACCTCTATGAAATAGTGCTTGAAGTCAAAGACAATAAAGCAGAGATTCTATTAAAAAATGGTGCGAAGGTAATCAAAAAGAGAAGTATAGAATTTACAGATTGTCCAGAGGGGCATTGGGTATTTTTCTACACAGACCACGTATTTATGTGGCACGATGAGTATTAGCTAGGCAATTTCCGTCCTTTCAAGCCTAGCGGAGAGTGTGGGTATTTTATCCACACTCTTTTAATTTGACGTTTTAAAAAAAACCTCTTATGATAAAGTAAATTGCAATTAAGAGGTTTTCACTATGAAGAAAATGATTAAACTTAATAACTCTTTGTCAGAAGCGTTAGGTATTACGCCTGTTGTTGGCAGAGAGTTGACTTCCACAAGCCCACTTTTAGACCCATATATTTTAGCTGGTGATGTGAGTTATGATTTACTCACAATGTTACCTTATACCTTGAGTTATGCCTACAAGCAATATGGATTTTTAAGAACAGCCATCGACCAGCCTGTTGAAGACGCTTTTTCAAGGGGTGTACATTTAGAGTCAGAAACATTATCCGCTGATGAGTTAGAACTTCTTGAACAAACAATGGTTGATGAGGGTGATTGGGAAAATATCAAAGATACTTTCAAATGGGGTTATCTTTTCGGCGGTGGTGTGTTAATTGCAAACACAGACCAAAAAAACAATAAACCCCTTAATAAACGAGCTTTAGAGGGGAGTAAGTTAAATTTTATCGCTTCTGATAGATGGGAAACGACAATGATAGACCCTGTTGCTGGTGCAAGTGACAGTGATTTCCTATTCCACGAGATTGTAATTGATAAAACAAGAACTCAACTAGCACTTGGTATGAATGCGCCTTATTATGTAAGATTAAGGCTTCAAGGATGGGGATTGTCTTTCTTTGAACAGACGCTTCCACCGATTATTCAATATTTGAAGTCTCAAAGCGTTATGCTTGAGTTACTCGACGAGGCAAAGATAGATGTCTTGAAAATATCCAACTTATCCACAACACTGATGAACAACAATGGCACATCATTAATCAAGCGTAGAGTTGATATTGCCGCACAGAATAAAAACTATAAATCAATGCTTGTAATGGACGCACAGGACGACTATCAACAGAAGCAACTTCAAATGAGCGGTTTAGCAGACTTTAACAAAGAAATTCGTACAATGATTTGCTCTTATTTGAAGATTCCAGAATCTAAGATATGGGGTACTGGTGCAAGCGGTTTCTCAAGCGGACAAGATATGCTTGAAAACTACAATTGCCGTATTGACTCAGAAATCCGTCCTAAAATTGAAAAGATGATTAAATGGGTTGTTGATTTACGTTGCTGGCAATTGTTCGGAAGAGAAGTTCCTGATTTAACTATCAAATGGAGTCCATTGAGAGTATTAACTGGACTTGATGAGCAAAATCAAATATCCCAGACTTTCAATAATGTTTTTGGAATGGTAGACAGAGGATTAATGAAGCCGTCTGAAGCTATGGAGTTCCTGAAGATGAAAGATATTGTTAAAATGAACACCAAAGCACTTGAAGGCGAAGTAGATGATGAATATGTTGCCAAAACAGAATTAATTGAGGATAGAAGCGGTAACGAGTTCTAAAGGGGGATGAATGCTTAAGCAGTTACCTGAAATAGAAATGCCTAAAGGATTGGAAGCTGAGATTGAGAAGAAAATCACAGACTTTTTTGATGATTATCTATTTAACTTCATAAAAGAAGTCTTAAATGACAATGTAATCGAAAACTCCAAAGGAATAGTTTCTGCTTTACTAATGGGACGCTTGAAATATGACAATAAAGGTCTTTTTTACACAAAGGGGAAAATGTCAAGCAGTCTTGCAAAACAACTAGAAGCAATTGGTGGAAAATGGAGTAAAAGTGCAAAAGGGTATCGTATTAAAGACACAAAGATTCCTACTGATGTTCTTCAGGCTATCGCAAGAGTTAATATCCATAATAGAAATAAATTTGATAGGATTAAAACATATTTAGACGGACTACAAGACACAAAAGACTTTGTTCTTAATAATTTATCTTTTGACATAGAAATCAACCGTATAGGCAAAAAATTAGACGCACAATTAAAGAACACGCTCAAGCCAATAGGGGTAGTCCCAGCAGAGATGACAGAATTCCAGCGCAAGGAAATCGCTAAGAATTACACAAATAACCTGAATTACTATGTCCAAAAGTGGACAGGCTCTGAAATAATAAGAATGAGAGAAAAACTCCAACCTATTATCTTAGGGGGATATAGGGCTGAGGAAATGGAAAAGATGTTACAGGAAGAAGAAGGGGTTTCTAAAAAGAAAGCGAAGTTCTTAGCAAGACAAGAGACAAAATTATTAACAGCTGAGTATCGAAAAAACCGTTTGAAAGAATATGGTGTCAATCGCTATCGTTGGAGAACTATTCTTGATGGGAGAGAGAGAAAACTTCATAGGGAATTAAATGGACAGATATTCAGTTGGGATAGCCCACCTATTATTGATGAACACAAAAACATTTTGGAAGCAATCAAACAACGTGATAGTCAAAAAGCAAAAGACTTAGTTCTTGCTCATTTAAATAAACTTTACATAGACGAGGCTAGTCTTGTTTATACAATGGAT
>JAXJJE010000354.1:0-6961 GCA_036298405.1 Acutalibacteraceae bacterium | reverse complement strand
TAATCGTTCTGATTTTGCTATGTTATATAATAATTTAGGTAATGTTTATGGTGATAAAGGTGATTTAGATACGGCTATTGAGTATTATAATAAAGCACTTGAAATACGTGAGGAAGTATTGCCCAAAAATCATCCTGACATGGCATCAACATATAATAATTTAGGTGTTGCTTATAGACAAAAAGGTGATTTGGATAAGGCTGTTGAGTATTATAAAAAAGCACTGGATATTTATGAAAAAGTATTGCCATCAAATCATCCCGACTTGGCTATGTCATATAATAATTTAGGTGTTGCTTATAGCCGAAAAGGTGATTTAGATAAGGCTATTGAGTATTATAAAAAAGCACTAAAAATACGTGAGGAAGTATTGCCATCAAATCATCCAAGTTTGGCATCGACATATAATAATTTAGGTGTTGCTTATAGCCGAAAAGGTGATTTAGATACGGCTATTGAGTATTATAAAAAAGCACTAAAAATACGTGAGGAAGTATTGCCAGAAAATCATCCTGACATGGCATCAACATATAATAATTTAGGTGCTGCTTATAGACAAAAAGGTGATTTAGATAAGGCTATTGAGAATTATAATAAATCACTGGATATTTATGAAAAAGTATTGCCATCAAATCATCCCGACTTGGCATCGACATATAATAATTTAGGTAATGCTTACGGTAATAAAGGTGATTTAGATAAGGCTATTGAGTATTATAATAAAGCACTGGATATTTATGAAAAAGTATTGCCATCAAATCATCCAAATTTGGCTATGTCATATAATAATTTAGGTGTTGCTTATAATGCTAAAGGTGCTTTAGATAAGGCTATTGAGAATTATAAAAAAGCATTGGATATTTATGAAAAAGTATTGCCATCAAATCATCCTGATTTGGCTATGTCATATAATAATTTAGGTGTCGCTTATAATGATAATGGTGATTTAGATAAGGCTATTGAGTATTATAATAAAGCATTGGATATTTATGAAAAAGTATTGCCATCAAATCATCCTGATTTGGCTGGGTCATATAATAATTTAGGTAATGCTTACGGTAATAAAGGTGATTTAGATAAGGCTATTGAGCTTTATCAAAGGGCACTTGCTGTATTTAAGATAGCTTTACCGAATACTCATCCATATACAAGTGGAACATATGAAAATATTATACGAGCATTTCTTGAAAAAGGTGATGAGGAGAATGCTCTGAAATATTATGATGAAATGATAAATTTCTGCAAATAATCTATATATAAATGCTCCCTCAAAGCTTCAGTAATGTTGCGAATTGCTGAAAGCTTGAGGGAGCTTGTGTATGCTTGAATTTACGCTTACTTTTCGGGTTGGTCAAGAAAAATATGTGAGTTTATTTTACGATCTCAATAACTATACTGTGAAATTTTTTTCTTAAAAATGTTCAGCAGGTACAATCTTATCTCAGCTATGATAGCAGTAATTCCATTGAATGTATGATTGCTGGCTAATGAAGTGCATATTTTTACAATGTCTCATACTTAATATCATATGAAAGATTCTGCGATGGCTCTTTAATACAGGATAAGGCTCTTGAACAGAATAAAAGTCTTGTACCATTTGATAATAATCATTATCACTAATTCCATTAACCATAACCTCATCAAGCTCGGCAAATGGCGATGACAGCACATAGTTCAATACATTCTCTATTACTGTGTTTCCGTGATGATTATCTTGACACATTAAAGACAATTGCAACAACCTACGGAATTTCTGAAAATTATATAGATTCTCTGCTAGAGGAAGGCTTTACAACAGATGACATAGAAGAGCTTATATACTGCTATTAGAGTAAACTCTAATGGGATACTGAAATAATATGCCAATAGGGTTGGTTATGGGATTTTGGAATATGCCAGATTTCAAGCTGACCCTATTGAGAATTGAGGTGAATTATTTTGAAAATCGGATACATTCGCATCAGCACGACTGACCAGAACACAGCAAGACAGGAGGTTTTGATGAAAGAGCTTGGAGTTGAGCAGGTTTATATTGACCGAATGAGTGGCAAGAATACAAATCGCCCTGAGCTTACGAAAATGATGAGCTATGTAAGACAGGGTGATACTGTGATTGTAGAATCTATAAGCAGATTTGCAAGAAATACAAAAGACCTGCTTGAGCTTGTGGAACAGCTGACATCAAAGCAGGTTGAGTTTATCTCAAAGAAAGAAGCTATCGACACCTCCACCCCTACAGGTAAGTTTATGCTTACAATATTTGGTGCTGTTGCAGAGCTTGAAAGAGAATACATCTTGCAGAGGCAAAAAGAAGGTATTGCTATAGCAAAGCAACAGGGTGTTTACAAAGGCAGAAAGCCTATTGAACACCCTGAATTTACAGAAGTAGTATTACTATGGCAACAAAATAAAATTACAGCTGTAGAGGCTATGAAAAGGCTTGATATGAAGCCGAGTACATTTTATAGGAAGGTAAAAGGCTTTGAAAAACATTAAATTTTACAATACGCATAACAAAAAGGTAGAGTTGAACCAATTTGACTCAATTTAAATTCAAAGGAGAAGAAATGCAGTGCAAAAAATCGAAACAACTCAAACAACTACATTTGAAGCTCTACCTGATATTTTGAATGTTCAGCAGGTTCGTGAAGCATTAGGTATTGGCAGAAAGGGAGTATATAATCTGCTGGACTCCCGTAAAATCACTCACTTTAAAATTGGTAATGCCTATAAAATACCGAAATCTGCATTGATAGATTATATTAATCAGAGCTGTAAGAAAGCTGGTGAATAATATGACGGGAAGTCTGCAAATCAAGAACGACCTATTTTATGCAGTGCTTAATTTTAAGGATAAGAACGGCAAACGAAAGCAAAAGTGGATACCACTACAGCTTCCAGTTAAAGGTAACAAAAGAAAAGCAGAATCTATTTTACAAAAGCTGATTATGCAATACCAAGAGCTGGAGTATATAGAACCAGTTAAAATGCTGTTATCTCAATACATAGAAAAGTGGATTGAGCGTGATAAAGCTCATGTTACTGTAACCACTTACAATCAATATGTAAATATGCTTAAACTGCATATAGCTCCTTATTTTGATTCAAGAGGGATAACTGTGGTCAAGGTAACACCAGGTGATTTAGAGGATTATTATCGTTTTAAGGTTGCTGAAGGCTTAAGCCCTAATACAGTTATCAAGCACCACGCAATTATCAGAAGTGCTTTACAATGGGCATTAAAGCACAGGTATATACAATACAATCCAGCTGACTTAGCAGATAAACCAGCTCGAATCCGTTATCAGCCTAACGAGCCTTATTCAGTACAGGAGGTAATCCAGCTTTTAACCTTAACACAAAACGAGCCTGTTGCAGTGCCGATATTTTTAGCTGCTTTCTATGGGTTAAGACGCTCAGAGATTTTAGGTCTTCGCTGGTCGTCAATTAATTTTAATACAGGCTGGTTTTATATTGACACAACAGTTGTAAGAGAAAAAATAGGTAATAATATAGTGAGTCAGGTACGAGAAAACACAACCAAAACTCAGTATAGTAAAAGAATGTTGCCTTTGTGTCAGTATACCTACAATTATCTTCAATCAGTACGACAGCACCAGCTTATGCAGATGGAGCTGTGTGGCACATCATATAATTTAACATACTTCGATTTTGTCTGTGTTGATGATATGGGAATGCTTTTACAGCCTGATTTTGTCAGTCAGAAATTCAGAAGTCTGCTACAGAAATACGGATTGCGTCACATCAGATTTCACGACCTACGCCACAGCTGTGCAACAATAATGCTTTATCTGGGCTATACTATGAAGGACATTCAGACATGGTTAGGTCATAGCAATTACAATTTTACAGCAAACACCTATGTGCATAGTTCAAAGGAATCTCATATGCAGATGGCTCAATCGCTGTCTACTTATCTGCCACCACTTTTAGGAAATAGGGGTGATATGGTAAGGATTGTAGACTAATATGGGAATGGGTATTAACAAATAAAAAGCAGAAGGTCAGATTTTGAAACCAGCTTATATGCTGATAGCTTCTGACTTTCTGCTTTTATTTTTTGATTCATAAGAGGATAGTGGCTTGTGGCTAATTTTTTTGAGTTTTATATTACTTACTGCATTTATTTCGTATGTAATCATTCACGCTTTCAAAAGGTATATTCCAACTGCCAGGTTTAAGAGCTTTTTGCTTACCTGATTACAATAGCTTATACGCAGTAGCTTGTGGAATAATCTTTCACGAAGCTGATTGTAAATAACTGTTTTTATCACAACATTGATATCTTGAATTAATAAATAACCAATATTAAACAAAACTCAGGAATATCAATGGGCGATAATAAAAGCTAATTGTAACAAAACAAAAACTGACAAACATAAATGTAGAGGTTACGGAAGTAATTCCTACCTTGTAACTACAACTTTATATATACCTATATGATATACACTTATATTGATAGATATTATTAATCTTTATTATAAGATATATATTCTATATGAGTATATATAAACAATATTACTATTTTTAAAAGGAGAGATTTTTTATGAAAAACGAAGCATCACTTATTATCATCAGAAACAGACACAACGGAGACACAGTAATCGAGAACGTATTGAACTATGTGCTATCATCGCCGTTTGCCGAGCTTGATGAGGTTATGGTTAATGGTCTTACCCTGGATTATTATAAAATGGTAGAGGAGTTCTACGAGGTACAAAAGCCCTATAGTGAATTGGATAGTCACCGTAGATTATTTCATATGGTATTAAGTGCAAGACACTCTAAGCATATGCAAAGAACCTTAGAAGAAGCGGCAAAATACTTTCTTTGTTATATGACAATGAAAGACCATCAGGTTCTGCTTGTGCCACATTACGGAAGCGAAGACAATGCATATAACTACCATTGGCATGCTGTAGTTAATGTAAAATCATATTCAACAGGACAAACACTGCTTGATAAATATACTACATATAAAGAAATCTGTGACTACCTGAGCAAACATCAAGGCGTTTACTGGAATTATAAATATCACACGGATAAAAGAATTGTGGCTAGTCAGTATTTTTGATGTTGATTGATTTTTTTATCTATATACCAAAGTACTGCACTATACTGCCTTAGATAGCCCACTCGCCTGATAATCAGATATTAGTTTTAACTTTTCTTCTTTTGTTCTTCTTGTTGCTGAATTAAAATCCTTTTTGTAGAGAGAATTATATTTCATTACAAGGCGGATGGGGAGATGTGATTGAATTGACACTTATGTAGTTCATAACCTTATATTAAAGATATATATTCACAAAAATACGGTATAGTGGGAATATAAGCACCTATCTTTCTTGGACAGAGTTGATATATGAATATTGTAAGTCAAGACTACTCAACATATTAATCTTATGAATTACTTTTGCTGAGGGTTATATGTGTACTTGAATTGATGCTTACATTACTGCACTCCTAACGAGGCTTTTTGCTTTTATCTATATACGGGATAGAGTAGATTTCCATCTTTAAAAAAGATTTGATCTAAATCTTTTGAATAAATTGGCACTACTATATCTCTCAATGAGCAACCTAAGTCAAGCTTTATAGGCTTATCTGTATTTGATGTAAATGTAATTCTTAGTTCGTTTTGATAATCGAAATTATCCTTCTTTATGAATGGATGCCAATCGATGAGCCCTTGTTGTTTTTCTTTTGGCAGATATTCTATAAAGCCAATATCCAGATTTTTATACTGATCTTCACTTTTTAATGCAGTATAAACTCTTGTAAAAAATTCTTGGCGATTTAATATTATTATTCCATAATCACCGAACTCTTCTCTCATTTTAGGATCAAAGGGAGACATTAACTGCTGCTCAAAATTGACAAACATAGTGTAGAATGACATGATTTTTCTGTTACGATTAATCGCTGCTGAGTAGTCCCAGATTGTTCCCCGTTTAAATTCAGTGGGGTTATTCGAATAATCTCTAACTACTATTGCATAGCTATCGTCTACTTTTTCTAAATTTGCGGCAACATAGTTTGGATTATCATAATCGATAACAAAAGTATTTCCCTCATTATGATCACCTCTACCGTTTTGATCGCATTTTGCAAAAAAATCAGCCGTATTAAAGTACAGTTTGCCATTTAAAAAATCTTGTTGATGTTCCTCCTTTTTCCAAAACTTCATCAGCATATAGTCGTCATAATCTTTTTTGTCGCAATGCAAACTCACATCCATATTTATTCTCCTTTATATTGAACTCTTATATTCTTTCAATTCTTTCCTCATATTATTGAGTGTCCTACGATACTTATTATCAGCAGTATCGGGTGAAGCTAAACCGTGATCTATAGCTATATCAACATAAGCATCAATTCAAGTACACATATAACCTTCAGCAAAAACGATTTACAAGATTGCTTCTGTTGAGTGGTTCTTGATTTGCGATGTTCAAGGGGGTGCTCTGACCAAGGAAGATAGGTGTTTACACCTTTACTATACTGTATTTGTGTAAATACATATGTCAGGTATTTACATGGTATAAACTCACGAGCGACACTTAGTACTGTAAAATCTTCAGATAAGTATCTAGTCTTGCGCTGATATACCCTGCAAAGAGTTTTTCCATAGCTGAGAGATTGTGTTTTGCTTAGTATAACACTCCATAGGAATAATATCAATGTTATCGGAATAATATTCTTGGGTTAACGGAATGATACAAAGATTTAGTTAAATACAACCATTTTACACGATGTTTTCAAAGCTTGGTGTGTGGTATGTACCAAGATTGTAACTGCATAACAATACATAACCATATATAAAAAATGCGTTGCAGATGAGAGGGAATACCTTCAAACGCAACGCTTAAATTTTTTATTTTTAACTTGAAATAAAAAGCTTTTAGCACTCAAAATAAAAAATTCTAACACCCTTCAACAT
>JAXJJE010000353.1:0-3641 GCA_036298405.1 Acutalibacteraceae bacterium | reverse complement strand
GTGGTGCTTCTGACTCTTGCTTCTTCTACACATGGAAAGAAACAGACAGTGCTTATACAAGTGGTTGGAGCACATCAGATTGGAAATCTAACTATGATAAGGCTGTTGCTCACTTTGGTAAGTACCAGACAAGAGATGAGTCTTACAACAGTAATAATGCATTCCTAAATGGTAGCGACTACCATGCACCAGACTACAGCAAGGCAAACGGCACAGGTGTTATTGACTTCCCAATGCACTGGGCGTTTACAAATGCTTCACAGGCTTATAACACAGCTATGGGTGCAGATAAGTACTACAACGACGCAACATGGAATGTTGTATATGTTGACTCTCATGACTATAGCCCAGACACATCACAGACAGTTCGTTACAATGGTGGTACACAGGCTTGGGCAGAGAATATGTGCTTGATGTTTACATTCCGTGGTATTCCTTGTGTATACTATGGTTCAGAAACAGAGTTCCAGACAGGTCAGGTTATCGACGTTGGTCCTAACGCACCACTAAGCACAACAGGTCGTGCTTACTTCGGTGATCAGCTAGAGGGTTCAGTAACAGCTTCTGACTTTGGTGTATACACAGCAAGTGGTACAGTACAGTCAACACTAAGCAAGCCTCTAGCTCAGCAGCTATCAAAGCTTAACCAGATTAGAAGAGCAGTACCTGCTCTACAGAAGGGTCAGTACGCTTCTGTTGGTGATATGTGCTACAAGCGTGGCTACACAGATCCAGAAACAGGCGAGAAGAGCTTTGCTTGCGTAGCAGTAACAAACGGTGCTACATTCTCAGGTATTCCAAATGGTACATACATTGACGCTGTATCAGGTGATAAAAAGACTGTTTCAAACGGCACACTATCAGTTTCAGCTCCTGGTAGAGGTAACTGTAGAGTTTATGTACTAAGCTCAAACGGCTACAAGGGTATCAGTGGCAAAATTGGTGGCACAACAACATATCTAAAGTAATATATCAATAAATTACTTTAGCAGTTTCTAACTCGTATAAATCATTGTATGATTTTGGTATGTTGTTGGATAAATCTGTGTGTAATTATTAGTATGGTGTTCACCATCAATTGCTTTATAATTAAAGGAGTTTAAAAATGTTAAATTCTTTAAAATAGGTGGACAACAGCATATCTGAAATAATTAAATACAATGTAAATCAGCATTTAGTATAGCCTGTAATCTTCGGGCTACAGGCTATATGATGCTAAAGAAAAATATAAGGAAGAAATGCAAGATGAATAGCTTAAAAAGAGTTATTGCTATAGCACTTGCTGTGATGATGGTTGTTACTTGTGGTATTATTACAGCTAATGCTGCTACAACTGATGTTGAAACATCAGAGGCTGGTGGTATTACTATCCATTACTATGGTTCAACTACAACACCAAGTATTTACTATTGGAATAGCTTACCTACAAACATAAATTCACCAAATTATCCTGGTGTGACTATGACAAAAGATACATCTGCTGCAGGTCCTAACTGCTATAAGTATTCTTTCAGCAATGTAACAAAGATTAACTTCTTGTTTGTTGAAAACGGTAAACAGTCAGCAGAGCTTACAAGAGAGTATTCAGAAAAGTCACAGGGAAATTGGTGGTACTACAATAACAAGTGGTATTCACAGGATCCATATCTACACGACGATTATGAGCGTACAGATCTTAGAGAAGATTCAATCTATTTTGTAATTACAACTCGTTTCTACGACGGTGACAAGGGTAACAATGTACACTGTTGGGACGATAAGCAGGCTAACAACCCAGATAGCGACCCAGCTTGGCGTGGTGACTTTAAGGGTCTTATTCAAAAGCTAGATTACTTAAAGGCTCTAGGCTTTAGTGCAATCTGGATTACACCTGTAGTAAGCAATGCAAGTGGTTATGACTACCACGGTTATCACTCATTCGATATGGCAACAGTAGACCCTCGTTATGAGAGTAGCGATACAACCTATGAGGATCTAATTGCTGCTGCACACGATAAGGGTATGAAGATTGTACAGGACGTTGTATGGAACCACACAGGTAACTTTGGTGATCCATTCCTAGCTCCTATGTTCACAAAGGAGTACAACACAATTCAGGACCTTGCTACAGCTGACTGTATGAAGGTTATTCCTGGTTCAGACCTAGCTAAAACTTATTCAAACTACGACAGCCTACAGCCAGGTGCTCAGTTCCAGGCTAGACTAGACTGTATGAAGGCTCATGTTACAAGCTCACTAAACTCTAAGGAATATTACCACAGAGAGAAGAACATGGGTTATGAGTCTTCAATTGAGCAGCAGGGTTCAATGGCAGGCGACTGCGTTGATATTAACACAGAGAACCCAGTAGTTGCTAAGTATATCACAGATACTTATCTTGATTATGCTAACCTAGGCGTTGATGCTTTCCGTCTTGATACAGAAAAGCATATCAACCGTTGGACACTTAACAACGCTTACTTCCCAGCATTTGACGAGCTAAAGAGCAATAACTTCCACATCTTCGGTGAGGTATGTTCAAGAGTTCGTGAAACATGGAACCACAACATTCCATCAAGCTCACCTGCATTCTTTACATGGAAAGAAACAGAGAGTGCTTGGCAGGGTAACTGGAATAATTCAGACCCAACTGCTAATATCGCTACATCTATTAAGCATTACGATGCTCATAGAAGTCCAGATGGTCACCCAACAAGTAAGAATGCTTACCTAAACGGTAACGATTACCATACACCAGACTATTCAAAGGCTAACGGCACAAGTGTAATTGACTTTACAATGCACTGGAATTTCCAGGATGCTCGTAGTGCATATGGTGCAGCTCTTGCTGAGGATAACTATATGAATGACTCTACGTGGAACGTTGTATATGTTGACTCACACGACTACGGTCCAGATGGTATGGAGAAAACTCGTTTCAGCCTAGGTACACAGGCTTGGGCAGAGAACTTCTCACTAATCTTTACATTCCGTGGTATTCCTTGTGTTTATTACGGTAGTGAGGTTGAGTTTGCTAAGGATATGCCAATCGACGTTGGTCCTAACCAGCCTCTAAGCACAACAGGTCGTGCTTACTTTGGTGACCACCTAGAGGGTAGCGTTTCTGCTTCTGACTTTGGTCAGTACACAGCTAGTGGTAAAGTACAGTCAACACTAAACAGCACACTATCACAGCACCTAATCAAGCTAAACCAGATTAGAAGAGCTGTACCAGCTCTTCAGAAGGGTCAGTACACTTCTGTTGGTGATATGTGCTTTAAGCGTGGCTATACAGACCCAGAAACAGGCGAAAAGAGCTTTGCTTGCGTAGCTGTAACAAACGGTGCTACATTCTCAGGTATTCCAAATGGTACATACATTGACGCTGTAACAGGCGATAAGAAGACAGTATCAAATGGTTCACTATCAATTTCTGCTCCTGGTAAGGGTAACTGTAGAGTTTATGTACTAAGCTCAAACGGTTACAAGGGTATCAGTGGTAAAATTGGTGCTACAACAACATATCTAAAGTAATAACTAAATAGCTTTTACTTTGAGTGGTTTCAAATTCAATCGAGTTTGAAACCACTTTTTTAACAAATTGTAGTTTGTCGGGCTAATAACAAACTGCGATGGAGAAAACGTAAAGTTTAGGTCCACCC